>JADHTD010000080.1 GCA_016776525.1 Rhodospirillales bacterium | reverse complement strand
AATATAAAAAAAGAATGTCTCCATGGACACAACATACGGGCTAGCGATAGCGACCATCATTATCGTCCTTTTCTTCGACTACACCAACGGATTCCATGACGCCGCCAACATCGTCGCCCAACCGATTGCCTCGCGGGCGATGAAACCGATCACTGCAGTCCTTATTGTCGCCACCTTCGAATTCCTCGGTCCCTTGCTGGGCGGCACCGCCGTTGCCAATACGATTGGAAAATTTATCGATATGAGTGACGTGCAGGGCACGGTTTCCATGACCATCATCCTCTGTGGATGTCTCGGTGCCATCTTCTGGAATTTGGCTACGTGGTATTACGGAATCCCGTCGAGTTCGTCCCATGCCCTGGTCGGCGGGCTGATCGGCCCGGTGGTCATCTCGGTTGGGGCCGGGCATGTGATCTGGGGCTTCGATCAATTCTTCTCCACCGGCAAGATGACCGGTGTGGCGAAAGTGGTGATCGCCCTGCTGTTATCTCCGGTGGTGGGTTTCTGGGCCGGATACATTGTGCACCGCCTCGTCAGTTTCCTGCTGCGTGGCTCTAAACCGGTGGTCAATAAGTACTTACGGCTGGGCCAGATACTGTCGTCGGCGGGGCTTGCTTTCTCGCACGGCACCAACGATGCGCAAAAAAGCATGGGAATCATCACCATGGTACTGTTAATGGGCGGTTTCATTCCCGAATTCGAGGTTCCGTTCTGGGTCATTCTGGCTTGTGCCATTGCAATTACGCTGGGGATCCTCTCAGGCGGCTGGCGGATTGTCCGCACCATCGGCTTCGGCATCTACAAAATCCGGCCCATGCATGCGCTGAATGGCCAGGTCACCTCGGCCAGCGTTATTTTTACCGCTTCGCTTCTCGGCGGGCCGGTCTCAACCACGCATGTCACCAGTTCCGGGCTTATGGGCATCGGCGCCTCGGAACGGGCCAAGGCTGTGCACTGGTCGAAGGCCAGGGAAATCGTCACCACCTGGGTGTTGACGATACCGGGATCGGCAATCGCGGGAGTCATCTTCTATTACATTTTCAAGGCCGGTGAGTTCGTTTTTGGGTAATCGCGCCGAGAGCTGGAAACATTGTTCAAACGAAAAAGCCTTTCCAAAGGAGACCTGAAATGGGTGGCAATTCATTACTAACAATCATTGTCGACAGAGTCCTGCCGAAGACACCCGATTTCTTTTCCCTGGTCGACGAACAATGCGACCTGGCTGTCGAAATACTCGCCGAACTCGTGGATTTCATGGAAACCAGCGACGCCAAGAGATCGGCCAAACAAGTCCGCAAGCTGGATCAGTCGGGCGACGAACTGCGGCGGCGAAATCTCGACGTCCTGAACAAGGCGTTCTCCACACCCATGGATCGCGAGGATATTCATCGTGCCATTGTCGATGTGGATCATGTCATGGACTACGCCCGAAGCACGGTTAAGGAAATGCGGATGTTGAAGGTAGAGCCCGACATGTACACCCTGGAGATGGCGGTCAGTTTGCGTGATGGGATGGAGGGGGTGCGGCGCGGATTCCGCAACCTCAAGATAGACGCGACCCTTTCCGACGAAGGCTCGGAACTGGCCCGTCAGGCGGAACGCAATGTCGAGAAGATATATCGCAAGGCCCTGTCTGAATTATTCGATCCCGAAAATTTCGTCAAACGGCATAATAAGAAGTCCTCCAATGGCAAATCCTCGACTGGAAAGTCCTCGACTGGAAAGTCCTCGACTGGAAAGTCCTCCAACGACGAAATAGTCATTTACATGATGGAGACGATGAAACGCCGGGAAATCTATCGCCATATGTCAAACGCCGCCGACCGCCTAGCACGCATCGGCACAACCCTTCATGACATCGTCGTTAAGATCATATGAAGACCTTGAATTTGCCGCATGTCGGTCTTGCGGCTAATTCAGTTAACCAAAGGGCGACCGATAAGGGTGAGACATTCGGCAATTCCCTTTTGCCTGTGGGGTCTCTGCTTTGTTCGCTGGTGGCAGCGCTCCGGGCTCGTCCTCAGATAGCGGGAACGTTTCCTCAGTTGGCCAGGGCCGTCAGGAACTGGGCGAATTCGGTCCAGCCGAGGCCGGTGAAGATAAAGCCGAAGGCGATCGCTGACGGCCACACCAGCAGCGTCACCCAGATCTTGGCGAATTTACGGCTCGGCTTACGGCGCAGCGCAATGCGGCGTTCGCGGGCGACCTTTTCTTCGTGAAGCTGATAGAGATTATGGGCAAGCTGCCCCGGTGACAGGGCTTTGGCGCAGGTATTCATGGCATCCATCCAAACAATTCTTGTTTAAAACGGCAGACCCTGCTTCATCAAACCGTCCCCATTGCGTCGGCAGGATGTCCTGACAACATTTATAGGGGAAAATTCTTTCCTAAAAGTTAAAGAATTTTGATGCGCTGAATTAAGTTCCCTCAGGCGCCGGGCGGGCTGCGCCCTTGGCTCCGCGAAACGATTCGCGACGCGCAGTCGCGCTGGCCTCAGGTCGCAAACGACCTTCGGAATTATCCCGGGTGCGGTTGGGTTGGGGTCTAGTCCCCTACAAAAACCCTATTCCCGGATGCGTTCGATATCGGCACCGCAGGCGGCCAATTTATCCTCGACCCGCTCGTAGCCCCGGTCCAGGTGGTAAACCCGGTTGAGGATGGTTTCCCCCTCCGCCGCCAGCCCGGCCAGGATCAGCGAGATCGAGGCCCGGAGGTCGGTCGCCATGACCGGTGCGCCGGACAGCCGTTCGACGCCGCGGATGATGGCCGAAGCCCCGTGCACATTGATATTGGCGCCCATGCGGCACAATTCCGGCACATGCATGAAGCGGTTCTCGAAAATGGTTTCGGTAATCATCGAGGCGCCGTCGGCGACCGCCATGAGGACCATCATCTGGGCCTGCATGTCGGTCGGGAAGCCGGGATAGGGTTCGGTCATCACATCGGCGCCCTGGAGGGGGCCGTTGGCGCGCGACACCCGCATACCGTCGTCCATTTCGCTGATCTCGACGCCCGCCTGCACCAGGATCTCGGCGACGGCATCAATCAATTCCAGGCGGGTGCCGGTCAGGTGCAGGTCGCCGCCGGTAATGGCCGCGGCAACGGCGTAGGAACCGGTTTCGATACGGTCCGGCACGACCGCGTAGTCGGCCCCGTGCAATTTTTGAACACCCTGGATTTTCAGGGTATCGGAGCCGATACCCTCGATCTCGGCGCCCATCGCCACCAGACAGTTGGCGAGGTCGGCGACCTCCGGTTCGCGCGCCGCATTGGCCAGCACCGTTTCCCCCTCGGCCAGGGTCGCCGCCATCAACAGGTTCTCGGTACCGCCCACCGTGACCATGGGGAAAACGATATGGGCTCCCGTCAGGCCCTTGGGGGTCGAGGCTTCAACATAGCCTTCGCTCAGTTCAATGTCGGCGCCCAGCTGGGCCAGGGCCTTGAGGTGGAAATCGACCGGCCGGGTGCCGATGGCGCAACCACCCGGCAGGGAAACCCGGGCATGGCCGAAACGGGCCAGCAGCGGTCCCAGCACCAGCACCGAGGCCCGCATCTTGCGGACCAGGTCATAGGGCGCCGTGGTATCGAGCGTGTCCTTGGCCTTGAGCCCGAAGACCCGTCCCGTATGGCCGCCGCCGGCATCGCCGTTCATGCTGATGTCGACGCCCAGTTCGGCCAGCAGGTGGGCCATGGTCGAAACATCGACCAAATGCGGCAGGTTGGACAGCGTCAGCTCCCCATCGGTCAGCAGGCTGGCCGCCATCAGCGGCAGGGCCGCGTTCTTGGCGCCGCTGATGTGGATGCTGCCTGTAAGCGGCTGGCCGCCCCTGATCCGGATACTGTCCATTATTTCCCTGAGTTAGGCCGCATAAAAACCGGGTAAGAAATTCATGCTTCTTTTATTGCAGACGGCCCCCGGCGGCAAGGGGTGCGTCTAGGATTTGTCCTCTTGCTGAGTTGCGGTTCGGCTGCGGGCCTGTTGCTTGCGCTTTTTCAGGTTGGCGCGGAGCGCCTCCGCCTGCCGCTGGCGGCGTTCCTCGGCCTTTTTGCCGGGCCTTTTTGCCGGTTTGTCGCCGTCCTTTTGCGCCATAATGCCGCCCTCTGCATGAGCCAATCGGCAACAGGATGCGAGGGCCGCCCGGCCCCGTCAAGGGATGCTTGCTTTCATATGGGCGCTATGGCATGTTCGGCGCCTTCACGCACCCCAAGCCGCCGTAGCTCAGGGGTAGAGCGCGCCCTTGGTAAGGGCGAGGCCGTAAGTTCGATTCTTACCGGCGGCACCATTTTCCCCTTATTTTCCGGAACCGGTCTGCTTGCGGCGGATGGCTTCAATGACCGCCGAACAATCCAGGTCGCCGTCGCCGCCGGCCATCAGGTCCTGCAGGATTTGGTGGTGCAGTTGGGCCAGCGGCAGTTCCTGGCCCACCGCCTCGGCGCAGGCGAGGATGATCTCCAAATCCTTGTCGTGCTGGCTGACCCGGGCCTGGGGCGTAAAGTCGCCCTTCACCATTTTATCGCCCTTGACGTCGACGGCCCGCGAATAGGCCGGGGACTGGCGCAACAGGTCGAGGAAGGCTTCCAGGTCGAGGCCCAGGCGGTCGGCGAAGACCAGGCCTTCGGCCAGCACCAGCCGATTGAGGCCCAATATCAGATTGCTGGCCAGCTTGGCTTTGGAGCCGCTGCCGGACGGGCCGACATGCATGGCCTTGTCGGTGATGACCCGCAACAAGTCTTCGCAGGCGGCATAAGCCGCCGCCGCGCCACCGACCATGAAGAGGGCTTGCCGGTCGCGGATTTGCTGGCTGGAACCGCTGATGGTGGCATCGAGGAAGGCAATGCCGCGCGCCTCAAGGCGTCCGGCCAGGGCCATGGTCTCGTCTGGGGTGCCGGTGGTGGTGTCGATGATGGTGTGAGGCGGGCCGGCGGCCTGCAAGAGACCGCCGTCGCCTTCGACCACCTGACAGACCACCTCTGTGGTCAGCAGCGACAGGATGACGCGGTCCGCCCCATCGGCCACCTCGAGCGGGCCGGAGACCGCCCGCCCGCCCAGTTTGGCCAGGGCTTTGCCCCGCGCCGGGTCGATGTCGAAGCCGATAACGCCGTAACCGGCTTCCAGCAGGTGTTCGGCAATGGCCGTGCCGACCAGGCCCAATCCGATGAGGCCGATGGTTTCCGGTTTGCCGTCTGCCGTCATGGCGCCGGTCCCTTTATGTTAGGCGGCGGCCGGGTGCTTGGCCGGGACATAGCGGCCATCGCCGGGTTTGGCCAGCACCTTGCCGTCGGCATAGACCGTATTGCCGCGAATAAGGGTCCGCACCGGTACGCCTTTGTAGGTGCGGCCTTCATAGGGCGACCAGCCGATGATGCCGAGCAGGTCTTCCTCGCGTACCTCGAACTCCTTGTCCAGATCCCACAACACCAGGTCGGCGTGGTAACCGGGCGCGATATGGCCCTTGCCCTGCATGCCGAAGAGGTCGGCGGGGCCGGTCGAGGTGGCTTCGACGATCCGCTCCACGGTGGTCTTGCCCTGGGCCGCCGCATCGAGCAGGAAGCTCATGTAATGCTGCGTCGAGGGCGTGCCGGTATGGGCCTTCCAGCCGTCCTCCCAGCCAACTTCCTTCTCCTCGCGGGTGTGCGGGGCGTGGTCGCTGGCCATGATGTCGATGGTGCCGTCGTTGAAGGCCTCCCACAGCACCGGCGTATTTTTCTCCGGCACGTAATAGGACAGCGCATAAGAGCCCAGCCGTTCGATGGCCGACCAGTCATTGCCGAGGAACAGCGCCCAGGGATTGACTTCGCAGGTCACCCGCTGGCCTTCAGCCTTGGCCCGGCGCAGCAGTTCGACGCTGCCGGCGGTCTGGATGTGCAACAGGTGCAGGTGCACGCCGGTCGCCTTCTGGATGCGCAGCAGTGTGTTGATGGCGCTATCCCAGATGACGCCGTCATGGGCCGAATAGGCCTTGGCATAAGCGAGGGCGTCGCGTTCGCCCTTGTCCCAGAACTGTTTTTCGATGTGGTCCATCAGGGCCTGGTCGTGGGGATGCACCATCAACGGCACATCGACGGCGGCGCAGGCCTCCATGGCCTCCATCAGCTTGCCGTGGTCGTGGATGCCGATGCCCGGCATGTGCGGATAGTCGCGCCCGGTGTCGACCACCATGAAAATCTTAAACGCCGCCAGGCCGGTTTTCGACAAGCCGGGGATTTCCTCGGTCACGGTGCCGGCCGGGTTGACGTTGTAATCGACGACGGCGCACTTCTCGTAGACCTTCAGCAGGTCCTCATAAATTTTCAGGGAATTGGGCGGCGGCGTCACATTGGGCATGGCCACCGAGGTGGTAATGCCGCCGGCGGCGCACTGGTTGGTGGCCGACTCGATGGTTTCCTTATACTCGAACCCGCCGGTCTCGGATCCCTGGCGGTGATGGCAATGCATGTCGATGCCGCCGGGCAGGATGGCCAACCCGGTGGCGTCGATGGTCTCTTTGGCGTCGGGCTCGGAGCCTGTTTCAAAGAGGCCGTCGATGAGGCCATCCTTGATGCCGATGGAGGCCTGTTGGCGGCCTTCCGCCGTAATGATGGTTCCGTTTTTGATAACCGTATCGATCATTGTTTTTCTCCTTATTGAATTATTTAACCAACACGCTGTTTGGCGGGCGGGCCGCCGGTTTCCAGGGGCTCGCCCAATGCCTGCTCAAGCCGGGCCAGGATGTCTTCCACCTCGGAACAGCTTAAGTCTTTGGTAATAAAAACGATTTGCGACCGGCGGTGGGCCTCCGGCCAGCCGGCGATGCGGGCCGGCGGATGGAACAGGTGCTGCACGGCATGCACCACTACCGGCTCATCGATGTCCTCGACATTGACCAAGCCTTTGACCCTGAGCAGCTTTTCGCCGTGCTTGCCGGCCAGGGTATCGAGCCAGGCGGCCAGCACGTTCCACCTCAGCGGCGCCTCGAAGGTCAGGCAAAAACTCCGGATATGATCATCGTGGCGGTTGACGTCGGGGCGGGCGGCATCATGGTCATGGTCCCCATAGGCTTCCTCGCTCAACCAGCCGCGCACGTCCTCGGTCTTGGTCTCGGTGGTGAACTGATGGCCGCCGAAGAGGGCGCCGGGATCGAGCTTTCCGTGAACCGCTTCGATGGTTTTCGCCGCCGGGTTGAGGCCGTTGAGGCGTTCGAGAAGATTGCCGACGGTGGCCGCATCGGCCAAATCGGTTTTGGTCAGGATCAAACGATCGGCCACCGCCGCCTGTTTGACGGCCTCGCCGTGGCGGTCCAGGGTCGCCGCCCCGTTCACCGCGTCGACCGTCGTGATCACCGTATCCAGCCGGTAGCGCGCCACCACCGGCACGCTCATCAGGGTGTGCAGGATGGGCGCCGGATCGGCGAGGCCCGTGGTCTCGATAACGACCCGCTTGAAGGGCGGCACCTCGCCTTTGTGGCGGCGGATGGACAGGTCATGAAGCGTTTCCACCAAATCGCCGCGCACCGTGCAGCACAGGCAGCCGGTGCCCAGCAGGATGGTGTGCTCGTCGCTCTGTTCGATCAGCGTGTGGTCGAGACCGATCTCGCCGAATTCATTGACGATGACGGCGGCTTCGCCCATTGCCGGATGGCGCACCAGATGATTGATCAGGGTGGTCTTGCCGCTGCCCAGGAAACCGGTGATGACCGAAACGGGAAGCCGCTGGTCGGGGCTGTTCATAATCCTACCCCGGGTGCCTTAACCGGCGTCCGCTTGGCCGGGGGATGGTTTGAAGATCATATGGCGGACGAACAGGCACCATATGAAGAGGGAGATGGCACCGGCAAAGCCAATACCCCAGTAGAGCGTGCCCAGGTCGGAGAAAATAATCAGCAACGATAAAAGGGTGAACAGTCCCCGTTCCAGGAAAACGATGCGGGTGCGGATATAGCCGACGAAGGCTACCGACCATGCCCCGGTGGCGGTCAGCACCGAAACCAGGGCCAGGGCGATCTGGCCCACCGACCCCTCGCCCAGCAGTTCCGGGTTGAAGGCAAAGGCAAAAGGCACCAGGAAGGACACCATGGAGAATTTGAAGGCCAGCAGGCTGGTCGTCCAGGTGTTGGCCCGGGCCACCCCGGCCGCCGTATAGGACGCCAGGGCCACCGGCGGCGTCACCATCGACAGCACGCAGTAATACATGACGAAGAAGTGGGCCGAGAGTTCCGGAATACCCAAATTCAGCAAGGCCGGCACGAACAGGATGGCGCCGATAATATAAGCCGCCACCGTCGGCAGGCCCATGCCCATGATGATGCAGCCGATGATGATGAAGATCATGGCGGGGATCAGGGTGCCGCCGCTCATGGCGATTAATCCGTCGGCGAATTTAAGGGCCAGGTTCGACTGGATGGAAACCGATATGATCACCCCGATCGAGGCAATCGGCACCGCCACCTCGGCGGCCTGGCGGGTGGCGTTGCGAACGACGTCCATCAGTTCCTTGGGCCCCAGCCAGTTTTCCCGTTTGACGTAAGCCGTGACGATGGCGGTGGCCGAAGCGATGACCGCCGAATAGGTGGCCGAGAAGCCGCTAACCAGCATGATGATAAGGACGATCGGCGGCAGCAATAAGTGAATGCGGGGGAGAATGGGCGGCGTCCCCTCGAAATCTTCTTTGGTCAGGGTTCCGATGCCGCTCTTGCGGGCCTGGAAATCAACATAGAGGAAAATCGCAAAATAAAAGGCCAGGGCCGGAATAACCCCCGCCAGGGCCACCCGGACATAAGGAATTTGCAGGAGTTCCGCCATCACGAAGGCGGCGATACCCATGATCGGCGGCATCAACTGGCCGCCGGTCGAGGCGATGGCCTCGGTGGCCGCCGCCGTCTCGGCGTTGTAGCCGGACCGCCGCATCAACGGAATGGTGAAGATACCGGTGGCCGTGACGTTGGCCACGGCGCTGCCGGAAATGCTGCCCATCAGGCTCGATGAAACAATGGCCGCCTTGGCGGCGCCGCCTTTGTTGCGGCCGGAAACGCGCATGCCGATATCGATAAACAGCTGGCCGCCGCCGGTCGCCGAATAAATGGCGCCGAAGGCAACAAAATAAAAGACAAACTGGACCGAGGTCGCCGTCGTGATACCGAGAACGCCGTTGGCGCTCATGGTCAGGATTTCGATCATTTCCTCAAAGGTGAAACCCTGGAATTGCAGCCAGCTCGGATACCACTTGCCGGCGAAGGCATAGATGACGAAGAAAATAATGACCCCGAGAAGCATCCAGCCGACGACACGGCGGACGGCTTCCATCAGCACCAGCAGTAAAGCAAGCCCCATGACCTTGTCATACAGAAAGACGTCATCGACGGTTTCCATGCGGCTGGTCAGGCGCTCAATATCGTTCATGTAATAGACCAGGGCGCCCATGGCCACGCAGACCAGGACGGCATCAATCAGTCCGCGGATTTTGGGGCCCAGCCGCTCGCTTTTCAGCGGCGACCACAACAGCACCAGGATAATGGCCAGGGTCAGGTGCAGCGGCCTCTGGAACATGGGCACCTGCGGATAGAAGATAATGAATATCTGGAAACTGAGGGAAAACAGTCCGATTAAAAACCGAAGTCCGTGTATGCTGCTCGCGATGCTCATGGCGGCGCTTCTTGTAATTATGAATTAAAGAAACGGGGGCGGAGCGACCTGTCCGCCCCCGCAGGATCTTTATCGGTTCAGATGATTACATCCAACCCCGTTCCTTATAGTACTTGATGGCACCGGGGTGCAGAGGAATGCCCGTGTTGGCGGGTTTCCAGGCATCTTCCGGTTTGAAGCGGGACCAGGCCTTGTGGGCCTTGGCCATCGCCGCCTTGTTTTCGATGATTGTCTTGGTGATGGTATAGGCGTCCTTCACCGACATTTTCTCGTTGGCGATGATCAT
>JADHTD010000079.1 GCA_016776525.1 Rhodospirillales bacterium | reverse complement strand
CGGCGACATGCACAAGCCTTACGGCGAGCTGCCCAACATGGTCTATGTGATCGATCCGGAGGGCACGGTTATCTATCGGTGTGATTGGGCGTTTCCGAAAAACGTCGAAAAGGTTCTCAGTAACCGGGACAAGATCGAAACCAACGAACATGTATCGATCATTACCGCACCTTTGCATATCATGATTCCGGTGGTTCTGCGGGGCGGCTGGAACGCCCTTTGGGACCTGGCCATCGTCTTGCCGGTCCTCACCCTGCAACACCTGTTCTTCAACCTGAAGAACAAGACCCGGGGGTCATCGTAAGCGGTCCGACTGAGGCAATGGGGTCATCCGTGACGGCTCCTTGATCGACCGGCATATACACAGAGGCCGCTGCACAAGCGGTCTCTTTTGTTGCGTGAAAACAAGCCGCTTCTTTTATTCTGTATAATTTAAAGTATTTACGGTCGGAGACTGTGTTGGTTGCCGGTAAATCGGCAATCGGGAAATGCTCTCATCTGATACCACCCGAAAGCCCTCATTTTCATCCGGGTATAGGCCTTATCAATTCTTCCTGATAAACACTGATTCACCGCTAATACCCCATTAACCATTTGAAAAAAAACGAATTATTATCCTGAAAAAAACCTTTGCCGAGGTTTGGTGTGATGTGTACAGTAACTTCGCTAAAAAAATACGTAAGCATAAATTGTGTAATGCAGTTTGTGTAAAAACAGGGTTAAACATTTATGACTGGGGGGTTTCAGTAATGAAAACCACACGGAAAATTTCGTTCCGCAACTGGATGCTGACCGGCGTCCTGGCGACTGGTCTCGCCGTTTCGTCGGTTTTTGCGCCTGTTGCAAAAGCAGCAGACCCGCTCAAAATCGGCTTTAGCATGGCACTGACGGGCCCGTTGGCCGGTGCCGGCAAGGCAGCTTTGATTGCCATGCAGATTTGGAAAGATGACGTCAACAAAGCGGGTGGCCTGTTGGGCCGCCAGGTTGAATTTGTCTACTACGATGATGCAACCTCACCGTCCAAGGTTCCCGGCATCTACACTAAATTGCTGAATGTCGACAAGGTCGACCTGGTGGTATCCAGCTATGGCACCAACGAAATATCGCCGGCGATGCCTATCGTCATGCGAAAAGGCTTGGTGTTTATGTCATTGTTTGGTTTGGCGGTGAACGACAAGTTCAATTATGACCGCTATTTCCAGATTATGCCGGCCGGTCCTATTCCGAAGGATGACTGGTCTCGCGGCTTCTTCAAGCTTGCTATGGAACAAAGCCCGGCTCCGAAAACGATCGCTCTGCTCTCGGAAGATGCTGATTTTGCGTTGAGTGCTGTCGCCGGAGCGCGGCGCCACGCCAAACGCATTGGCTTGAAAGTCGTTTATGACAGAACCTTCCCGTTCGGTTCTCCCGATGTAACCTCGGTTATGCGGGCGATCAAGGCCGCCAATGCGGACTTGGTTTATATCGGATCCTATCCGGGTGGTTCGGTTGGTCTTGTCAAAGCGGCTAATGAGCTTGGCCTCAAAGCCAAAATGTTTGGCGGCGGCATGGTCGGCCTGCAGTTTGCTGGAATTCAGAAGAACTTGGGCCCGCTGCTTAACGGCATCGTCAACTATGACTTCTGGGTGCCGGAAAAAACGCTTAATTTCCCAGGCGTCAACGCCTTCCTGAAAAAGTATCAGGTTGCCGCAAAGGGTAAGGGCGTTGACCCGTTTGGTCACTACCTGCCGCCGTTTGCTTACGCCTATCTGCAGATTTTGGGTGACGCGGTTACCGCGGTCGGCAACCTGGACCAAAAGAAAATCGCCGAATACATCCACAAGACCACCTTCTCGACGGTGGTTGGGAATGTGAAATTTGCTAAAAACGGCGAATGGGCGACTACCCGCACACTGCAGGTTCAGTTCCGTGATGTCGCACCCAATGACATTGGGCAATTCAACAAGCCGGGTAAGCGGATCGTGCTTTATCCTGATAGCGTTAAATCAGGTGCCATCCAGTATCCGTTCAGGAAGTAGTCAATAGCTGTTTAAAGCAGTAACCAATAACTGTATCTAAGTTAAGAAAAGCCATCAGAGGACCGCGCAACAGTGTTTACACCAGAGTTACTCTTAAATGCTGTTGTCGCGGGCCTGATGCTTGGCAGCTTCTATGCAGCGGTGGCGCTGGGGTTGTCGATTACCTTCGGGCAACTGGATATCGTCAACATCGCCCACCCGACTTTCGTCATCCTAGGCTCCTTCGTTGCCTACATAATTAATGAAAATTTCGGCCTGGACCCGGTTTTGATCGGGGTCCTCTTTATGCCTATTTTTTACTTTATAGGGACAACCCTATACAGAGTTTATTACGCCAGTTTTGAGAGAACTGGGCAGGAATCCCTGAGTGGCTTGGCCTTTTTCTTCGGCCTCATGTTCATCATCGAAGTTGTCCTGATCCTGACCTTCGGTGTCGATTACCGATTGGTCGAAGCGGACTATATCGGCCAAACCTTGCATCTTGGACCTCTCGACTTTCCCTATAGGATGCTCGTTCCGGCCATCGCCGCCTGCATTGTGACCGGCGCCGTTGTGCTCTACATGAACAAGACCTTCATGGGCAAAGCCATCCTGGCCGTTTCACAGGATCGGCTGGCCTTGCAGTTGATGGGCGCCAATCCCTTGCAGGTGAAGCGCATAGCCCTTGGTATCGCCATCGCCACGGCGGCCCTGGCGGGCGCCCTCCTGATCATCATCCAACCGGTCGAGCCGTCCGTCGGCCGCATGTACATCGGGCGCATTTTCGCCATTGTCGTGCTCGGCGGTATGGGCTCTATCAGCGGCACCTTCCTTGCCGCCATTCTGATCGGTGTGGTGGAAAGTATCATCTCAACCTTCTACGGCCCGTCCTGGGCGCCGGCGGTCGGTTTCGGCATCCTCCTTTTAACCCTGGCCATTCGGCCGCAAGGTATTTTTGGCAGGGCTTAAAATGAAATTAGATAAATTCTGGATATCCGTCGTCGTCGTATTGGTCGCCGGGTTCGCCTTTACCAAACTCGTCGATAATGAGTTTTATTTCTTCGCCACCTACGTAGTCCTGCAAGGTTTGGTGATGGCCGTGGCCTGGAACATCCTGGGCGGCTTTACCGGTTATGTGAATTTTGGCAGCGCCGGGTTTTTTGCCCTTGGCGCCTATACGATGGTGGCCCTGAACAAGGCCTTCGGACTGCCCCTGCCGGTTATGGTTTTGATCGCCGGCACCCTCAGCGGGCTTTTGGGATTGGGGGTGGGGTATATCTCACTCAGGCTCAAGGGCGTTTATTTCGCCATCGCCACCCTGGCCATCGCCCTGGTCTTGGAAACCGTCGTCAACAACTCCCATTACCTCGGCGGCGCCGCCGGAACCTACGTTATTCAACCCAAGGAATCCTTCATCTTCGACAACTACATCGAACTGCTTTTCATGTTCATGTTGCTCATTGCCGTCGTCGCGACGGCAGTCTCGCGTTATCTCAGCGCCTCCCGTCTGGGAATGGGATTGGCCGCCGTGCGCGATGATGAAGTTGCCGCTGAATGCATGGGCGTGCCGACCTTGAAATTGAAGTTGATCTCGACGACAACCATGGGCATTTTCATGGGCTTAGCCGGCTCGCTGTTTCCGTTCTTTGTCACCTTCGTTGATCCGGTATCGGCTTTTTCCCTGCTGATCGCCGTCAATTCCATCGCCATGCCGATGATCGGCGGCACCGCCGTCTGGTATGGTCCGGTTATCGGCGCCCTGGTCTTGGGCGTGGTTCAGGAAACCGCCACCGTCACCATCTCGTCGGAGCTTAACCTGTTGATCGTCGGCGTCATGCTGGTTGGTTTCATTACCATGGCGCCACGGGGTATCGTCGGTCTGTATGAGGACTATAAGGCAAAACGAAAAGGTCAAAACAATGGCTGAACCGGTCCTTAAAGTCACTGACCTGACCAAGCGTTTCGGCGGTTTTGTGGCGCTCGACACCGTCAATATGGAGTTGAACGACAAGGAACGCCTGGGCCTGATCGGTCCCAACGGTTCCGGCAAGACGACCCTGATCAACTGCATCTCCGGCGCCCTGACCAACGAGGAAGGCACGGTTAACTTTAACGGCGAGGACATCACCCAGATGAAGGCCCACAAGCGGGCTCATATGGGTATTTCCCGCAGCTTCCAAATCCCCAAGCCCTTCGGCACCATGTCGATTATCGAAAACCTGCTGGTGCCCATGGAATATGCCGCCTGGGACCGGGTCGACCACCGCAACCTGCGGGAACAGGCCATGGATATCCTCGAACTGGTCGGCTTCAAGGACCGCGCCGATGAGAATTCCGCCAGCCTGACGCAGGTCGATATGCGCAAGCTGGAACTGGCTCGCGCCCTGGCCGCCAAGCCGAAGTTGCTGGTCTCGGACGAAGCCATGGCCGGTCTGTCCGGTTCGGAAGTCGATGAAATTTTGGAAATCCTTTTTGCCCTGGCCGAGCGCAGCGTCGCCATTATCATGATCGAACACATCATGCGCGCCGTCATGCGCTTCTCGGAACGCATCATCGTGCTGGACGCCGGCAAGAAAATTGCCGACGGCTCGCCCGATGAAGTTGTCAGCAACCCGGATGTGGAGAAGGCGTACCTTGGCGAGTAGCATTACAGTCACCAACGTCGAAGCGGGCTACGGGTCCGTACGCGTCCTGCACGGCGTCACCATGTCCGTCAATTCGGGCGAGACCGTTGTCTTGCTGGGATCGAACGGCAACGGCAAAAGCACGCTGATCAAATGCATCACCGGTCTGGCGACGCCCGGCGAAGGCGATATCGTGCTTGATGTGGATGGCGAGAAAACCAGCCTGATCGGCAAAACCCCCGAGGAAATCGTCGACCTCGGCATTGCCATGGTGCCCGAAGGCCGCCGCCTGTTCCCATCCCTGACGGTGGAGGAAAATCTCCATCTGGGCGCCTACCGCATGGCGGCCCGGGAAAAACTCGCTGAAAATCTGGATTTTGTTTACGAGACATTTCCCCGCCTCATGGAACGCCGTAACCAATTGGCCGGTTCCATGAGCGGCGGCGAACAGCAGATGGTCGCTGTCGCCCGCGCCATGATGTCGGACCCGACCATTCTGCTGGTCGATGAACCGTCTGTGGGCCTGGCCCCAATCCTGGTCAGCCGCATGATCGCCACCATCAAGGAGTTGAAGGAAAAGAAAAACCTCACCGTGCTGATGGCCGAACAGAACTTCAACCAGGCCATCAAGATCGCCGACCGGGGTTATATCATCGTCCACGGCGAGATCGAATTCGAAGGCAAGACCGCCGACGACCTGGCCAACAACGATATGATCAAGCAGTACTACCTGGGCACCTGATCAACCGGCAACCTGAGAAATCTTTCGGACGATCCCGGAACGAAGCGCAGCTTCGTGACTAGCGAGCATAGCCGAGCGCAGCCTGTCCGGCGCTTGAGGACAATGCAATACAACGGCAACCTGAGAAATCCTTCTGACGACCCCGGAACGAAGCGCAGATTCGTAACTAGCGCCGTTGAGGCGCGCAGCCTGTCCGGCGCTTGAGCGCAATTAATTAAACAGGCCTCTTCGGAGGCCTTATTTATTTGGCTTTACAAGTTCCGATACCACTCGGCTAAGGCCGTGCCGATTTCGTCCGGACTGTCTTCGTGGCAGTAGTGCAGGCCTTTGACCGTTACTTCCGACAGCTTCGGCCAACTGCGGCAGATATCCTTGTGCCTGCCGACCAGAACGGCGCCCGGTTCGGTATTGATAAACAGTTTCGGGAAGGGGGCTTTGGCCAGCCAGGCGGCGTTTTCGTCCATGACGCCTAAGACGTCGGCGGGCGCGCCCTCGATGGGAATTTCGCGGGGCCAGGTCAGGGTCGGCCGGCGGTCCTCGCCGGGGGTTTGGTAGGGGCGGCGGTATTCGTCGAGTTCTTCTTGGGTCAGGTCGCGGATGACCATGGCCGGCAGGACTTTCTCGACAAAGAAATTCTGTTGCAGGACCAGTTCCTCGCCTTCATCGGAGCGGAACCGCCGGAACAGGGCCTGCACCTCGTCGGGCCAGTGATGCCAGTCGAAATCGGCGACCAGGGCCTGCATGAAGGCAATGCCCTTGATGGCGTCCGGGTGCTTGCGGGCCCAGGTAAAGCCCAGTTGCGAGCCCCAGTCATGGACGACGAAGGTAACATTCTTTGAAATACCCAGGGTATCCAAGATACCGTCGATATAGGTCTGGTGTTCGGCCAGCCGGTAGGAGCCTGCTCCCGGGTTATCAAGCTTGTCGGAATCCCCCTGGCCGATGTTGTCGATGGCGATGCAGCGCCCAAGGTTTTCCACATGGGGGATGATGTTGCGCCACATGTAGGACGAGGTGACATTGCCGTGCAGGAAGACGATGGGGTCGCCTGTGCCGCTTTCGACATAGGCCAGGCGGCGGCCGAGAACCTCGGCATATTGTTTTTGATAGGTCATCGTCGGGTTGATCATGGGTTGCTTCTCCTCAGCCGGCATTATCCAGGCCCCGGTGCGGCGGGTAAAGCCGGGAAGGTAACTCTCGCCGGATTGTGATGAGGCGCTATGGCCAGTGGCCTTTTTGTTGGAATTTTTGTATATTCGGGTATCGCAACAAGGGGGAGGCGCGTGCCTTATTTCCGTACGCCGTAGAAAATATCCATGACCGAGCCGAGCCAATCACCCCGTCCGAAGCAAACCCTCCGCGCCCTGCCGGCCGCCTCTTTCGGCGCTGTCCTGGGAACGGTGGGGCTGGGCCTTCTCTGGTACAAGGCGTCGGAAGTCTTCGGTTTCTCCCGCTTCTGGGGAGACCTCTTTTTCTACACCAGCGTCGTCCTGTTCATGGTTCTCGGCTTCGCCTATATCGTCAAAGTGGCCAATTACGGAGCCTCTGAACTGGCCGAATTCCGGTCCACCGACAAGGGCGGTTTTTATTCGGCGATTCCCACCGGCCCCTTGCTGATGTCGGCGGGCTGGGCGGAAACCGCCCCGGCCCTGGCCGAAGTCTCCTTGTGGATCAGCAGTTTTTTCATACTGCTGTTTGCTTTGTTGCTCATGACCCGTTTGTTCCGCAATAACGACCCCCTGGAGAACGCCAACGGCAGTTGGTTTATCTGTTTGGTTTCACCAACCCTGATCTCCCTTGGCGCCGTGCCCCTGGGCTATGACGGCCTGTCGGAGTTTACTTTTGCCATCGGTGCATCCTTTTGGGCGTTGTCGTTTCCCATCGTTCTATTCCGCACCCTGTTCGGCCGCGAGACGCCGCCCGCCCTGCGCCCGACCTGGTGCATCATGCTGGTGCCGTCGTCGGCCTTTTTCCTCAGTTACGTCGCCATCAACGGCGGCGTCGTCGATGGTCTGGCGCGGGGGGTCTATTACTGGACCCTGTTCCTGGCCTTCATACTCGCCTACGCGTCGCGCGATGTCTGGCGCTGGCCGTTCGGTATTTCATGGTGGGCCTTTACCTTCCCCGCCGTAGCGCTGGCCGGGGCGGCGGTTGTTTATGCCGGGGCCATACCGTCCGATGGCGGCAAGATCGTTGGCGTCGTCGCCCTGTACCTGGCGACGGGGGTGGTGCTGACGGTTTGGGTGCGTTCCTTGAAGGCGTTTTTCCAGGGAACCTTGCTGCTGGAAGCGCCGGGCGCGACGGCTGGCAATCCGCACCAACAACCGGAAAGCCCCTGAAATCCGCCTAATTTATTTTGAATATCCTGACTCTTGAAGAGGTTAGGGAATTCCCCCTTATCCATATGGGGTAGGGGACATTATCGGGAATTGAATTGAATCCGGTTTTTTATCGGTTTTTCCTTGATTTCTCCCATTTTAGGGCCAAACTACGGTCGTTTCGTAGGGGTACCTGGGGAAAATAGAAGCGGCCATTGACAACCCACAGCTAATTAATCTATTTGTTCCATTCCTTCGAAAATATCGAAATTTTTTCTCTTACGATAAGGAGATCCTTATGGGATACGACGGATACGATATGGATTTAAATTTTATCCATAAGCCGCACTATACCGACCCGCGGCGTCTGTACAGCCATCAGGGCGCAGACTGGCAAATCCGAGTTGATCACGAACGCATGCGTAACGAACGATTGGCGCGCGCCCGTGAACAGATGGAAGTTTTTGACCTGGGCGCACTGGTTCTCTTTGCTGGTGCCAACATTCGTTACATCACCGGTTCCTACCAGGGTAACTGGAAATACAACATCAACATCCGTTATGCGGTTCTGCCGCGTGGTGGTGAGCCCGTTCTGTTCGAAACCGCCGGTTCCGACATGCAGTGTGCGATTATCGACCTGCCGTGGATGAAGGATCGTATCCGCCCGGCCATGACCTGGCAGTGGGCGGAAGGCGCCGTTGAGCACATGGCCGACAAGATGGCCAACAGTGTCCTCGAAGTGCTTAAGGACAACGGTGTTGAAAAAGAACGCATTGGTGTCGACAACTTCGACATGCCGTCGCTGGAAGCCTTTAAGAAAGCCGGTATGAACGTCGTCAACGGTTGGCCGGCCATGTCTCAGGCCCGCCTGATCAAGACGCAGGACGAAGTCGAATGCCTGAAGCAGGCTGCGTCCATCGGCGATGCCGCCATGTGGAAGATCAAGCACGAATGGTTCAAGCCGGGCGTCACCGAACGTCAGATCGAAGCCAATGTTCACCAGTTCATGCTGGAGAAAGGCTGCGAGATCATCTACGACATCATCGTTGCTTCCGGTGGCAACACCAGCCCGTACCGCCGTTGGGCGACCGACAAGATCGTCCGCCAGGGCGACCTTCTGATCGTCGACATCAACGCCGTTGGACCGGGTGGCTACTACATCGACTTCGTGCGCTGCATGAAGTGCGAAGCTAAGATGACCCAAAAGGAAATCGATCTGTACCGCGAAACGTACGAATCCATGTACGCCGGTATGGAAAGCTTGGTGCCGGGCAAGACCACGGCCGATGTCGTTTCCAAGTTCCCGGAATACGACGACGACAAGTACGGCACCGTGACCCTGCAGCAGTTCGCTCACTCGATCGGTATCACCTTGTACGAAGGCATGTGGATGTCCCGCGCTTACTCGCTGGATTATCCGGCCGAGATCAAGGAAAACATGTACTTCGCCATTGAGACCTTCGCCGGGCACCCGGGTCTGCGTCAGACCTGCCGCCTGGAAGAGAACGTCCTCGTTTCCGCGGACGGTCCGGTGGTCTTCACCCTGATGGAGCACATGGAAGAGGCCGTCGGCCCCGGCAGTGGCTTCCAGACGGGCGCCGTTACCCACCCGAGCCTGATCATCGACTGATCTCTTCGGGAATAAGAACGACAAACCGGCGGCAGGGGCGACCTTGCTGCCGGTTTTTTTATTCCCTCAGCGACGAGATTTCGATGGAGATTTCGACGCGGCGATTGAGCGACCGGTTCTCCGCGGTGTCGTTCTTGGTCAGCGGCCGCGTTTCGGCAAAGCCGATGGCCTGTACCCGGTTGCGGTCGATGGTCTGGTGTTTGAGGATGTGGTGCACGACCGAGGCCGCCCGCGCCGATGACAGGTCCCAGTTGGAGCGATAGCGCTGCGTGGAAATCGGCGTGTCGTCCGTATGGCCGGTAACGAAGACCTTGCCCTTGGTCCGCGCGATGACGTCGGCGATGCGGTCCAGTGTCGGCAGGATGCGCGTTTGCAGGTCTGAACTTCCCGATGCGAAGGTGGAACTGCCTGGAAAGCGGACGATGATAACGTCGTTCTTGACGATTAGTTCGACCATTTCGCGGGCGATTTCATCGGACATGGCTTCCTTAAGGTGGGCCATCAAACGGGTCCGGTTGACCTGCCGGATGTAATCGGGATCGCTGTCGTCGCGGGAAAGGTTTATCGAAGCCCCCGGTGCAATACCTGTTTTGTCACGCAGGATCGATGTCGGTTCCGGCTGGTTGAAGGCC
>JADHTD010000078.1 GCA_016776525.1 Rhodospirillales bacterium | reverse complement strand
AGTCTCTTTATCGTTTCATTGGACGGCACGCCATCCTTGGTCCAGCCGCGCAGGTCGTAGTATTCGGGCAGCATCTTGCCCAGTTCGTTGACCTTGCCTTTGGCCGGGCCGGTCTTGGCGGCATCCTTGAGCAGACGTTTCGGCAGGCTGTCGTCCTTGCCGGTGAAGCCTGCCGCTATGTTGAACTGACGTTCCAGGTTCCACACCCGTTCACCGACTTCGAGAAGTTTCTCCGCCGTCCAGTCGCCTTCACAGGCCCCGTCAATCTGGGGTGCAATGTCGTCCAAGGTCCAGGCAAAGGTGGTGAAGATGCAAAGACCGGCTGAATCAACGGCCGCCGTCGCATCCTGGAAAGCCATAACCAGTCCGGCTTTGCCGTCCGATGACAAGGGATCGGTTTTTTCCGGAATGCCGAGGATTTCCGAAGCCACGGTATAGCTGCGCAGATGGCAGGCGCCGCGGTTGGACGTCGCATAGGTCAGTCCCATGCCCTGAATGCCGCGCGGGTCGTAGGCCGGGAATTCCTGGCCCTTGACCGTCATCGACAGGTCCGGATCACCGTACTTCTCGCACAGCAATTTGGAACCCAGCCCGATCTCGGCGCCGAAGCCTTCCCCGACGCCGGTCTGTTCGGCAATCTGGGTGAGGGCCTCGGCGGAACCGAATTTGAGCTCGATGCCGCCGGTTTCCTTGGTGGTGATGGTGCCTTTTTCGAACAGGTCCATGGCCGCGCCCACAGTCGATCCAAACGAAATCGGGTCGTAGCCCTGTTCGTTACAGATGAAGTTGGCAAAGGTCAGCGCGTCCAGATCATCGACGCCGGTGGCGGCGCCCAGGGCCCAGGCCGCTTCGTATTCCAAACCGCCTGACGCCCCGTGGTATTGGGGCCGTTCAGCCACCGTGTAGTGGGTCCGGTCGATGGTCGAAATGCGCCCGCAGGCAATGGTGCAGCCGAAACAGGCCGCATTGGTGACCAGGTTCGGCTTACCGTCGGAACGCCGCGGTTTGGCCATGGCCTCCGCCGAGATGTCGGCGGCCCCGTCGAACTGCACATCTTGGGAGTTGCGGGTCGGCAGAGCCCCGGTTTCATTGATGACGTTCATCAGAACCTGGGTGCCGAAGGCCGGCAGGCCCTCGCCGGTGACGCCGTTTTCGGCGAGCACCGCCTTGCCACTGGCAACGGCTTCAAAGAACTTGCCGGCATCGTCCACCTGAACGCCCAAAGTGCCACGGATGGCAACGGCTTTGAGGTTCTTGGAGCCCATCACCGTGCCGACGCCGGAACGCCCGGCGGCCCGGTGCATGTCGTTGACGACACAGGCGAACTTGACGCCCTTTTCGCCAGACACCCCGATCGAGGCGACCCGGATCTGCGGGTCCTGGTGCTTGGCCTTGATGCCTTCCTCGGTGTCCCACACCGAAGTGCCCCAAAAAGCCGAGGCGTCGATCAATTCGGCGCTGTCGTTGACCAGATAGAGGTAAACCGGTTTTTTCGATTTGCCTTCGAAGATGATCATATCCCAACCGGCGTTTTTCATTTCGTTGCCGAAGTAGCCGCCGGAATTGGAGCACGCAATGGCCCCGGTCAGGGCGCCTTTGGTGACCACCGAATAACGGCCCGCCGTCGAGGCGCTGGTGCCGGTCAGCGGTCCGGTGGTCATGATCAGTTTGTTGTCTGGTGACAGGGGATCGACTTTGGGGTCGATTTCCTCAACCAGATACTTGGTGGCCAGTCCGCGCTGGCCGAGGTATTTGTCCGCCCACTCCATGTTGAGAGGCTCGGATTTGCACGTTCCCTTGGTCAGGTTGACGCGCAGGATTTTCTTTGCCCATGCCATGATGCAACCCTCCCTTTCTAAGCCTGCGCCTGCGGGGCGTTATCGGTCTTTTCCGCCCAGGCGCGCATTTTGTCATAACCGGTCATGTCGGCGTCGATGTACGTTATGGCCGTGGTCGGGCAGGCCGTTGCACAGGCCGGATCGCCGCCACACAGATCGCACTTGATGACCTTGCCGGTCGATTGCTGGTAATTCACCGTGCCGAACGGACAGGCGATGGTGCATACCTTGCAGCCGACACACAGCGAGGCGGAGACATCTTTGGCCCCCGTTTCGGCATTGACGCTGATGGCGTCTACCGGACAGGCATGCAGGCACCAGGCCTCGTCGCACTGGGTGCAGGTATAGGGCACGAAGCGGCCCTGGTCGTGGAACGTGAAGACCTTGATCCGCGATGTCGAGGGATTGAAAATACCCTCGTTTTCGTAGGAACAGGCCAGTTCACATTGCAGGCAACCCGTACAGCTTGCCGGGTCGATGTGAAGCGATTTCTGCATGAATGTCCTCCCTGGTATGCGTAAAACGCCCATGGGAGATGACTGTTACGGAAATAACAGGACCGGACAGGCAGAAATGCTGTCCTATGCCCCGTAAAATATATCTCTCCCTGAGCGCCCGATTGTTTGTCATCGGGCATTTTTTTCATGTTAGCACCGTTTATGGGCGGACTGGCAACTCAAAAGTTAAAAGATGCGGAATACTGCCAAATAGGCAGGGACTTGCTAGAATAAAGAATACCCGTTGAAAACGGCGTAGGAATAGGTTTGTGCCAAAGGATCAGCTTCAATCGGAAGAGGACGGCGAGGTCGGCGTCCAGGACGACGATCCCCTCTACTGCGCCGTCTGCGGCAATCTGGCGACCCGGGAACGCTGGCGCATGGCCAAGGACGGCAGCCACGAACATACCTTCTTCAACCCCATCGGCCTTACTTTCCTGGTGCTGTGCTTCAAGGAGGCGCCGGGCTGCACGACGGCCGGTGACGCCACCGAGGAGCATACCTGGTTTCCGGGGTTTTCCTGGCGCTATGCCCTGTGCCGGGGGTGCGGGGAACATCTCGGCTGGCTTTATGAAAGCCGCGACGGGCTGACGGCTTTCTTCGGCCTCATCGGGCCGCGGCTGACGACCAAGCCCAAATAAGCGTGATCGGGTCTAGGTGATCGGGGCTAATTGCCCCGCAGCCCGGCGTCGGCAGCGATGAAATCCGATGTGAAGTGCTGGAATTTCGGACTTTCAAATTGCACGATGTGGTCGACTTCGGTGATGTCGAAAGCCGTCTTTTCCCCGGCCATGGCCAGCCGCCAGGATTCCCGCAGATAGGGGGACAATTCCGGTGACAGCGGCCCCGACCGCGCCAGGATCAGCTCAAACCCGCCGCTTTCATGCTGGTGGATTTGGTATTGGCGGAGCGGTCCGGAAAGGGCCGCCGGCAGCGTATCCATGATGCGCCGTACTGTCTCAACGGTTTTTTCCGTGCCGGCCGGCAGGCCCTGCCTGCGGCTTCGGCGGCCGAGCACCGCTCCGAAGGTCGGCAGCGTTCGTCCGCAGGGACAAGGGCCTTCCACGGCCACGGCGCTGTCGTCGGTGTCATAGCGCAACAGCGGCATCGCCGTATTGAGCAGCGACGAAACAAGGAGCTTGCCGACGCTTCCCGGTTCCGTGGGAGTGCCGTCTTCGTTGACGATCTCAACATGCGCCACTTCCGGATGGACATGGAAACGCCCCCCCTGCGGGCAGCGGGAGGCGACTAGGCCGATTTCGTTGAGGCCGTAGTTTTCATGAACAGACAGGCCGAAGACGCTTTCAACCCGGCGGCGCATGCCGGGGGTCAGTTCCTGGCCAAGGGACGGCACCCCCCGGATGGACGGGGGAATTCCCCTGTTCTGGAAGGCCAAGGCCAGGTGTTCCATGACGGCGGCCGGGGCCTGTACGTAGGTGGGTTGGTTGTCGCTCAGCCAATCGGCCATGGCGTCGGGGGTGTTGAAGCGGCTGTAACCGATGAAAGGCCCGGTCTGAAAAAAAACACCCGTAAAAGGCCAGCCATCCACACGGGAGGTTTGGCCAAGGGCAATGGGGTTGCCGTCTTGACCCGGGGGCAGGTCATCTTCGCGCAGGATAGACGCCTGCGTGCCCTTGGGGTCGTACCGGAACCACCGATGTCCCCGTTGCCTGAGGACACCGAAAATTTGATTGCTTTTCAGGGAGTGAAGCACTTCTAGCTTTTCACCGGTTGTTCCGGACGTGTACGTCGGCCCCCCCTTCCTTTCACCGGGCGGCAGGGGGTCGGCCCGCATACGGGCGGCGTTTTCGATCGAGGCGGATTTCGTCAGAATCGGCAGTCGGCTAAAATCTTCAGCGTTGCGAATGGCGCCTTCGGCCCAGCCGAGTTGGCCGAATAGGTCCCGGTAATAGGGAACATGCCGGACTGCGACAGCCGTTATCGCGGCTATATCCCGTTCGCACAGGGATTTCTGCTTATTTTCAGATAAAAATTCTCTCGCCACAAAGCGGTCGAAATTTACCTTTCCCGCGTATCGAGGACGCAGGCGCCACTTTTTCTGTTCGTTGCGCTCGGCTTCAAGGGTTGTTGGTTGCATGCCCAAATCATGCCATGAAATGGGCTGTAACCCCAGAGGCTGCGCCACCTTTTCCGCTCACCACACCTTTACTTGCAATTCCGGCTTTTATCCCCCTTAATTTTCCCCATAAGAGGTATTAGGGGGACTTCATGGACCACAACTGGCGGCTTTCTCAGGGCCGGGCAATCGAGGTAAAATGGCTGCCTAAAATAAGGAGTCCGCGGACAAGATGAATCTGATCCGCCTCGCCATCAATCGCCCGACAGCCGTTATTTCCGCCGTGCTGATGATTGTCACCTTCGGCATTGTGGCGCTGTATTCCATTCCAATCCAGATGACGCCCGATGTGCGCCGGCCGGTCATTCAGATTCGGACCATCTGGACGGGGGCCGCTCCGGCCGAGGTGGAGCGCGAAATCACCACCCCCATCGAAGAGGAAATGACCGGCATCGAGGGGGTCAACGAGATCACCAGCCGTTCCCTGCTGGGACAATCCCGGATCACCCTTCGCTTCAATGTCGGCCAGGACATGGAAAAAGCCTTCCTGCTGGTCTCCAACCGCCTGATCGGCATTTCCGGCCTGCCTGCCGAAGCCCGCGACCCGATCATGCGGACTTCCGGCTCCGATGACCGCCCTATTGCCCGTCTCGGCTTGCGGCGGGTCAAGGGGAATACCCGTAACATCGAAAGTTACGGTGACATTATCAACGATGTCGTTGTCGACCGCCTGGAACGGATTACCGGCGTCTCCCAGGTCTATCTGTGGGGCGGCAGCGAAGAGGAAATGCGGATCATCATCGAGCCGTCCCGGATGGCGGTTTACGGCTTGACGGTTTCGGAAGTCCTAAAAGCCCTGCAGGGGGCAAATTCCTCTATTTCAGCGGGCTACGTCGATGAAGGAAAACGCCGTTATGTGGTGCGCACGGAAAGCGAAACGACCACCAAGGAACGTGCCAAAGCCGTCGTCCTTCGGACCTTCAAGGATCCGGTCACCGGCAGCCTCTCGCGCATTACCGTCGGCGACATCGCCACCGTTGAATTCGGCTACAAGGAACCGACCAGCCGTCGGCGCTATTTGGGCGATGCACAGATAACCTTGAACATCATCCGCGACCAGGGCGCCAACGTCATCGACACCATGGCCGGCATCAATCGGGCGATGGAGGAATTAAACGAGAAATCGATGCCGGAACAAGGCCTGTTCCTGGAAAACATCTACGACGAAACGATTTACATCGAAAGCGCCATTAAACTGGTGCAGCAGAACATCTGGGTCGGCGGCACCCTGGCGGCCATTATTCTGCTGCTGTTTCTGCGCTCGATCCGCGCCACCCTGATCATAACCCTGTCGATTCCGGTATCGGTAATCGGCACCTTTGTGGTGATGGCGGCCCTCGGCCGGTCGATCAACGTCATTTCCCTGGCCGGTATCGCCTTTGCCGTCGGCATGGTGGTCGATGCCGCCATTGTCGTCCTGGAAAACATTTTTCGACACCGCCAGGAAGGCAAACCATCCCGTGAGGCGGCCTATGAGGGGGCCAAACAGGTGTGGGGGGCGGTGCTGGCTTCGGCCCTGACCACGGTGGTCGTTTTCATTCCGCTGATCATGCTGAATCTACAGGTCGGCCAATTGTTCCGCGATATTGCTGTGGCCATCTCCGTTTCCGTGTTGCTGTCCCTGATGGTGTCGATAACGGTCATCCCGGCCCTGTCCAATTTGCTGCTTGATAAGTCGGCCGCCGCCAGCGGCAAGCGGTTGCGGATTCCCCTGCTGGATGAACTGGCGCGGGGATTTTTCAACGCCGCCATGGGCTTTGTCCGGTTTATTACCGTCCACAAGGTCGTCTCTTTCTGTGTCGTCGTCGGTGTCTGCGGGCTGACGGCTGTTTCAACATTTCAGTTCCTGCCGAAACTGGATTACCTGCCCGACGGCAACCGCAATTTTGTTACCGGACGCATACAACCGCCGCCCGGCTACAATCTGCAATCGACCGAGCGGGTTGCCGAAGCCATCGAAGCCGCCGTCAAACCCCTTTGGGCATCGGAAACCGGTCCTGAGTCAGAGCCCGGACAACCGCCGAAAATCAAAAACTTCTTTTTTGTCGCTTTTCGGGATTCCGCCTTTGTCGGAGTCAGTGCCGTTGACCCCAGCCGCGCCGGGGAACTGGTCAATGTCTTGCGGCGCCCTGTTTTCCTGGAACCGGGCACCCGGGGTTTTGTCAGCCAATCAACCTTGTTCGGCCGGGCTGTCGGCGGCTCACGTTCCATCAACCTGGATGTCTCCGGCGAGGACCTGGATGAAATCATCGACGTCGCCCGGGACGCCGACCGCCGCCTGCGCCGGGCCCTGCCCCGGCGCCAAGGAAACCAGGTCCGCCCCCGCCCGGGCCTGGAACTGGGGGCGCCGGAAATCCGTGTCGTTCCCGACCTTATCCGGACCGCCAATGCGGGGCTTTCCGCCCGCGACCTGGGGCTTACCGTCGATGCCTTCAACGACGGCATCCGGGTCGCCGAGATCACCGTCGGCGGCAAACGCATGGACCTGATGTTGCAGGGACCGAAGCAGAATGTCCGCCAGACCCAGGGCATTAACAACCTGCCGGTGGTCACCCCGTCGGGTACCATTACCCCGGTCAGTTCCCTGGCCGACGTAGCCGTTACCTCGGGGCCGACGGAAATCCGCCACCTTAACCGGGACCGGACGGTGACCTTGCAGATCAGGGCCAACAAAAAGATCCCCCTGGAAGAAGCCATCGAAAAAATCCAGAGCGGCGTCGTTAAACCGATCGAAACGGCGGGCATGCCGGACGGCATGAAGTTGCGCTTGTCGGGAGCCGCCGATGACCTGACCAAGGCCTGGAACGCCATGAAGTGGAGCCTTCTGGTAGCCATCATCATTGTCTATCTGGTCATTGCCGTGCTCTTTGAGAATTTCCTCTATCCGTTCGTCATCCTGCTGTCGGTGCCCTTGGCCACGGCCGGCGGCATCGGCGGACTGGCCATTCTCAATCTGTTTATTTTCCAGGCCCTGGACATGCTGACCATGCTGGGATTCGTCATCCTCATCGGCATTGTCGTCAACAATGCCATATTGCTGGTTGACCAGGCCCTGTATTCGCTGCGCGTCAAAAGATTAGCCCCGGCCGACGCCATCCTGGCCGCTACCCGGACCCGCATCCGGCCGATCTTCATGTCGACCCTGACCAGTGTCTTCGGGCTGCTGCCGCTGGTCCTGTTCCCAGGGGCCGGATCGGAGCTTTACCGCGGTCTCGGATCGGTGGTGGTCGGTGGCTTGGCCCTGTCGGCAGTGCTCACCCTGATCATCATTCCGCCGCTGTTGTCGCTGTTCATGCGGCCCCTGAAAGAACCATCGGCGCCTCCGGCCTCGACGCAAGCCGTGCCCGGCGAATAAAGCCCCTGACAAGCGATCCCGGAAGGTGTAAGCCTCTCACCGCTTCCCCGCTGACCCGGAGCGACACTCTGTGAACCCAAACGCCACCCCTGCTTCTTCGCCGCAACAGAAGATCGCCATCGGCATTCTGATGATTATCGGTTCGGGATGCCTGTTGTCGGTGATGGACACCTTCAGCAAACACCTGGGCCAGACCATCGATGTCATGTTCGTCATCTGGGGGCGGTACTTTTTCCATACGGTCCTGACGACCCTGTTCCTGTCGGCCGGCGGTTCCTTCTCCTACCTCAAGTCGAACAAGCCGAAACTGCAGACGATCCGGGCCAGCCTGCTGTTGTTGGCGACGGTGTGTATGTACAACGGCCTGCAATTCATGAGCCTGGCCGAAGCCACCGCCATCATGTTCCTGGCGCCGATGCTGATGACGGCGTTTTCGGTTCCCTTGCTGGGCGAACGGGTCGGCCTGCACCGCTGGTCGGCGGTCGTGGCCGGTTTTATCGGCGTTGTCCTGGTCATTCGCCCCGGTGCGGAAGTGTTCAACCCATTTTCCTTCCTGCCCCTGGCCGCCGCCGTCTGCGTCAGCCTCTACATGATCCTGACCCGGACGCTGAGCACCCAGGACCGCCAGCAAACGACGACCTTTTATTCAACCGCCGTCGGCACCCTTGTGCTGAGCGCGGGCCTGCCCTTCTTCTGGTCGTCGTTGGAACCGCTGAGTTGGGTGTTGATGGTGAGCATGGGCGCCACCGGCGCCATCGGTCATTTCCTGCTGATCAAGGCCTTCCATCGGGCCCCGGCCTCGGTGCTGGCGCCCTTTACCTACAGCCAGCTTATTTTTTCCGGCCTGCTCAGCATCTGGATCTTCGGTGATATTCCCGATACCTGGGGCCTTGCCGGGGCGGCCCTGATCCTGGCCGGCGGCCTTTATGTCTGGTACCGGGAAACCTTCGCCGTGCGGCCGCCCAGATCAAAATAAAAGCCGGCTGGAGGTCCAACCGGCTTTTTAATTACGGGACTCGACCCTAACTCAACCGCACCCGGAACGGAGCGAAGCGTAGTGACTAGCGCCATTGAGGCGCGCAGCCTGTCCGGCGCTTGAGGACAATTAACACCCAATCGGTTGGGTCAAGCTCCCGTAAACAAGAGCTTTGCATTAAAAATGCAAAGCCTTGACCTGCACCACCTGCGGCAGTTCGCAGACCTTTTGCAGAACCTCTTCGGACGGTGCTTCGTCAACCGCGATGAGGGCGATGGCGTCGCCGCCGGCGTTGTTCCTGCCCAGGTGGAAGGTGGCAATGTTGATCCCCGCCTCGCCCAGGGTGGTGCCGAGAGCCCCGATAAAGCCCGGTTTGTCGTGGTTGGTGATATAGAGCATGTTGGGGCCCAATTCGGCCTCAATCTCGATCTCCTTGATCTGCACGATACGCGGCCGGTCTCCGGCGAACAAAGTACCGGCGACGCTGCGGGTTTGATGCTCGGTGGTCACCGTCAGCTTGATAAAGGTCTGATAGGCGCCGGTGCTTTCGTGTTTGACCTCGGTAATATCGATGTCGCGTTCCTTGGCGATGGTCGGCGCATTGACCATGTTGACCGTTTCCAGCAGCGGCGACAGCAGGCCTTGCAGGACGATGGCGGTCAGCGGCTTGGTGTTGAGTTCGGCGACATGGCCGCCGTACTCGATGGTTGCCGCTTTGAGGGCGGATTCGGTCGCCTGTCCGGCGAAACTGCCGATCTGTTCGGCCAGTTTCATATAGGGTTTCAGTTTCGGCGCTTCCTCGGCGCTGACCGATGGCATATTGAGCGCGTTGACGACGGCGCCGGTCAGCAGGTAATCGGCGATCTGCTCGGCCACTTGCAGGGCCACCTTTTCCTGGGCCTCGGTGGTCGACGCCCCCAGGTGCGGGGTCGCCACCACCTGTTCCATGCCAAAGAGGTCGTTTTCCCTGGCCGGTTCCTCGGCAAAGACGTCCAGCGCCGCGCCCGCCACCTGGCCGCTCTCCAGGGCCGCCTTGAGGTCTTCTTCGACAACCAGGCCGCCACGGGCGCAATTGACGATGCGCACCCCCTTTTTCATCTTGGCGATGGTCGGCGCATTGACCATGTTGACCGTTTCCAGCAGCGGCGACAGCAGGC
>JADHTD010000077.1 GCA_016776525.1 Rhodospirillales bacterium | reverse complement strand
TTCGGATACCGATAAGAATCCCTCCCGCAGGACCGGTATATTGATCTATTGCGACGGTTTTTCCGACCCCTAAATCTCCAACATTGCCCTTTTAACCAACAAATTTAATAGGGTTGATATATCATGCTGCTAAGGCTATATCCGTTAATAACATAGTAATTTAATCAGGATTAAGTGGTCTCAACATGAAAATCGTAAACAATTTGACGCCGTCCGAAGCGGCGACCTCGCTGCAAGAGGAAAAAGCGATCCTTGTCGATGTCCGGGAACAGAACGAATTCGACCAAATCCGCATTCCCGGCACCCTCCATGTCCCCCTGTCGCAATTCCGGCCGGACGCCATCCCGGATGGCGGGGATAAAAGAATTGTCTTTATCTGCGCCCATGGGGTCCGCTCCGGCACGGCCGGCCAGTTCATGCTCGACGAAGGCCATCTGGAACAGGCTTATAGTGTCATCGACGGCTTCATGGGATGGTCGGCGGCGGGTCTGCCGTTCGATGTTTCCACGGCCTAGACGCCGCGTCACCGGCGGTTAAATCGCCGCCACACGGAAAGGGGGATCCATCATGACAAAGTCCGAAACGAATACGGCGGTCGGCTACCGGATGGACCGTTATGGCCAAGTGTTCCTGCGCTTCGCCGGCGAAGACGAACGCCCGGCTTCCCTTGAAGAAGTCCGCAACCTGCTGACCAGCAATTCGGATATCTCCCTGACCCTGTTAAACAAGGTCTAACGTCAAGAAACCTTTCAAGTTTTTCCGTAACGGCACAGCTTCTTTCCGGTATTAATCAATGGAGATAATCGTTTTGGCCTTACCGTCCGGCCTTTCGACGATGAATTGCTGGTAAGCCTTGCGTTCGAAATTGAGCACCCGGAAGGTCGGGTTCAAGGTATGGAGGATTTTTGTCAGAAAAGCGTTTTTGCGCTCCGACGACGGCGACTTGGCGATGACAAAGGTCGGAAAGGCTTCCATGGTCAGGCAGCAGAACTCGGCTCCGTGCTGAAGAACGAATTCATTGACCGCCTCGACCACCCCATAGTGATGCCGCCGGGCCCGTTCGTGGTTGGCATAGTCATGGCCCAGGATAAAGCCATCCGGTTTTATTTTCGGGTAAAAGACCTCTAGGTCTTTTTTAACGGCGTCATACTGGTGATTGCCGTCGATATAAATCCAATCCAGGCTGTTGTCGGCAAAGCGGTCGGCCACATTGAAGGAATAATCCCGGTGGATTTCGACGCTGCCCGCCGCTACCTCGGCGGCTACTTTCTCCCGGGTTTCCTGATAGCGCTGTTCGGCGCCGGCCATCTGCCGTTCGGCCGACTCCCCGGAAGCCACATATTCGTCATCGGCGTGGGCGACCTCCCAAGGATCAATCAAATGCAGTCTCTGGGGCCGGTTGAGGTCCAGGATTCGGCGGGAAAAATCCCCCACATTGACACCGATTTCCACCACCACACCGCCGGTCGGCAGCAGCGGTAACAATTCCGATCGTTCATTGGCCACAATCAACATGGCGCCCGCCTTCTAGTCCTTAAAAAACCCAATCAGTTCTTCCGGCGGCTCGACGGCCCGGATGCCGTTTGCCCGGTCCGGCGCGGTAGCGACAAAGATACGCTTCTCGAAACCGCTTAAGGCCGGTCGTCCGTCCGCATGGGTCAGGGCATGACGGACGGTAAAAGTCTTGCCGCTAAAATCTTCCGCCCGGCTTTCCAGGACCAAGTCATCCCCATGACGGCAGGCATTTTCATATTGCGCCCCGGTTTCCAGCAAAGGCATGCCGAGGATGCCGAATTTTTCCTGGATGCTCCCATAGGTAAAGCCGGCTTTTCGGAACATTTTTTCCGTCGCCTGATCGAACCAGACATAAAAATTTGGATAGAATACCATTCCCGCTGCATCGCAATCAGCCCAGGAAACGGTGATGCTTTCGCTCCAATGAGTCATATCCCGATAGCTCTCTCCGTATTAAGATCAATTGTTGATACGACAATCCGAAGCGGCTTGCCATGGTTTCCTCTAACGCCCGCACCCGTTGCCTGCTGACGTCCGACCTCCCATCCGATGATCGGGAGGCCGTCCATGCCCTCGTCCGGCTTCTCGATGAAAGCCAGGGTTGGCAGCCAGGGGCTTTGTTGACCCGGCAACTGGAACAACTGGAAGCCCTGCTGGCCCATGCGGCGGCCACCGTGCCCTTTTACCGGGACCGTCTGGCCACCCTGATGCCCCTCAAACCCGGCAGCCTGACCTTGGCCGATTTTACCGATATCCCCGTCCTGCGGCGCAACGACATTCAAAACCATACGGCAGCCATGCAGAGCACCGCCCTGCCGCCCGGCCACCACCCGACCGGCAACATTGAAACCTCCGGATCGACGGCACGTCCCATCACCGTCACCACGACCCGCTTGACCGGGCTTTTTTTCAGCGCCCTCAACCTGCGATACCACGCTTGGTTCGAACGGGACTTCGCGGGCACCCTGTCCGTCATCCTCGCCCAATCCACCGAACGGCTGAAAAAAAAGGACCCAGGAAAAGCCGGCCGCTGGTCGCCATTCGGCGCCTCCGGCCCGGCCCATACCCTGGATGTGCGCACGCCGGTGCGCCAACAACTGGACTGGCTGAAGGATACCGATCCCCAGTACCTGCTGACCTATCCGTCGAACCTGGACGCCTTACTGCGCCAAGCGGCGGAAGATGGCCTGCGCTTACTCAGCCTGCGCCAAGTATCGACCATGGGTGAAATGCTCAACCCGGCCACCCGGGATCACCTCCAACGGGTCTGGGGCGTACCGCTCAGCGATTGTTACAGTTCCCAGGAGACCGGCATCATCGCCATCCAGTGCCCGCACCACGGCCATTACCATCTACAGGCGGAGAACCTTTTTGTGGAGATTATCGGCGATGATGATAAACCCGTGCCGCTGGGCGGCAGCGGCCGCCTCATCATTACCGACCTGCACAATCTCGCCATGCCGCTGATCCGTTACGAGGTCGGCGACCTGGCCGAAAGGGGGCCGCCCTGTGAATGCGGCCGTCCGCTGCCGGTGATCAACCGCATCCTCGGCCGACAGCGCAATATGCTGCGGCTGCCCGATGGTGACCGCATGTGGCCCAGCTTCCCCGCTGACCTGTTCACGGCCGTCGCTGCCGTGCGCCAGTTCCAATTGGTGCAGAAGACTCTAAACAGCATCGAGGTACGTCTCGTCGTTGACGGCACCTTCGGCCCCGCCCAGGAGATGCTGCTGCGGCGGTCCCTGCAGGAACGCCTGGGCCATCCCTTCGACATCGATTTTACAGTGGTCGGGGAAATATCCCGTTCCAAGGGCGGCAAGTTCGAAGATTTTATTTCCGACGTTAAATAACTTCTGGGCAGGCCCCCGGCCTTTCGCATTCAGTCAATGGGCCTGGGCATTTCGACGCCCCGCTCGGCTGCCAGGTCGCGGACATCCTCCAGAGTCGTCTCATCCAGGTCGATGCCCGCCTCCAGGCCTTCGGCACGGCGGGCCAGGGCCCGGTCGCCGGGCAGGTGAACACCGCTGTCCAGCGGCCCCTGCCAGGCGGCAGCCTCGGCAGCGCGGCAGACCTCGGCCAACCAGCCCGTTTCCCGGCGGAAGGCGTGGATGCCGCCGAACGCCTGCGGGTCGAAAACCTGCAGAAAAGCCGAAGTGGTCCAGCCGCCCGGTGCGTCGGCCCGGCCATGTCCGGCCAGCCCCGAAGACAGCATCTCGACCAGCAAGGACAAGCCGAATCCCTTATGTCCATAATCAACGCCCCCCACCGGCATCAGGGTGCCTGGGGGATCGCCGAACAGCACCGCCGGGTCATTACTGGGATTGCCCTGGTTGTCGAGTAACCAGGGGCCCGGCAGCATTTCACCCCGTTTATAGAGTTGGCGGCAGTGGCGCATGCTGGTGATCGTGGTGCTGAAATCAAACAACACCGGCCCCGCATCGGTCGGCCAGCAGGCGGCTATCGGGTTGGTGGTGAACAGCGGTTTGGTGCCGCCGTAAGGGGCGACGATGGCGCTGGACGGCACCGAACAGACCAGCAGCGCCGCCAGATTGCGTTCGACGACCCGCCGTAGGTAAACCGCCTGACAGCCGATATGGCCGCTGCGGCGCACGGAAACGGACACAACACCCTGTTCAGGGGCCCGCTGGCAAGCCGTCTCGATGACATGCTGCATGACCCAGGGGCCGGGCAGCAGGTTGCCGTCGATGCTCAGCACGGCGCCACGGTCGGTAACCGTCTCCGGTCTGCCGCTGTTGCCGAGCAGGCCTTTTTCGACCTGTGTCGCATAGGGCCTGATCAGGGTTAGCCCATGGCTCGAATGGCCCAGCAATTCACTTTCCACCAGGGCTTCGGCGACCGACCCGGAAATGTCTTCCGCAAGGCCGGCGCCAACCAGCAGCCTGGCGGCAAAAGCCGTCAGGTCATCGGCCTTATAGCGCTGATTTTCAGTCGGTGCGGACATGACGGCCCCTCCCTTACCATCGGCATCTCATGGCGGGAGGGCCGCCGTCAAGGAGTTAGAGCAAACACTCTGATGAAGCCGGGCTATTCCGGCAACAAGGACCGGCTGGAGACGATACCCAGAACCTTACCGCCGTCGACCACCGGCAGGTGCCGGTAATTTCCATCCATCATGCGTTGCTGGGCGTCACCCGCCGTCGTCCCGGGCGGGATGGTTTCCGGGTTTTTGGTCATCACGTCGCCGACATCGGTCTGGTCTGGATTACGCCGCGTGGCGACAAAAATATTGAGAGCATCCCGTTCCGTGAAAATACCTTCCAGTTTATCCCCGTTCATGACCAGCACCGAACCGACGCCGCGCTCCACCATCAGGCGTGCCGCGTCACGGACCGAGGCGGTGTGCGGAATTTCAACGAGGGTTTGACCCTGTATGAGTTCATCGACTTTTTTATTTTTCATTCGCTCCCTCCAAACTTTCTGACGGGGCACACGCCCCCCCCTGGCAACGATTTAAACCGTGTTCGTTCCAGATATCACCCGTTCAGTATAGATCGTTGTGGTTGTCCCACCGATGACGCGGATCAAGACCGGTGTGATTTAATTTCTTCCGGCAATGCAGCTTTTACCTGCCGGACGACGCCCGCCCAATCGCCGGGCTCGGATTGTCTGAACAATTGAGCCGTCGGATACCAGGGGCTGTCGGTCCGTTCCAGCAGCCAGCGCCAGTCGGGATCGAAGGGCAGCAACACCCAGACCGGACGTCCCAGGGCTCCGGCCAGATGAACAACGGCGGTGTCGGCGGCGATAACCAGATCAAGATTGGCGAGGATGGCGGCGCTATCGGCGAAATCCGTGATGTCGGACGTTGGATCGTTGAGGGCGGCGGGCCAGTGGTTCAGGTCACCGGATTCCACCCCCATTTGCAGCGACACCCAGTCAATACCCCCGACCTCGGCCAGGGGCGCCAGTTGGTCCAGCGGTATGGAGCGGTTGTGGTCGTTCTTGTGGTTGGGGTTGCCGGACCAGACCAATCCGGCTTTCAGCCCTTGCAGGCCGCTGAACCGTTTGGCCCAGGTTTCGGTCAGATCGGGATCGGCGGTGATATAGGGGGTTTCCGCCGGAATGGTGTCAAGCCGGGTGCCCATCAGGTACGGCAGGCTGAGCACGGCGCCCCGCAGGTCATGGGGCGGCAGGTCGGCTTGCGTTTCGACCACCGTGGAGACGCTGTCGAGGCCGGCAAACAGCCGCATCAGGGGCTTTTCGCACTCCACATGCACGGCTGCCGCTCCCGCCGCCTTCATCACCGGGGCATAACGGATGCCCTGGATGGCGTCGCCATACCCCTGTTCGGCGAGGATCACCACCCGTTTTCCTTTTACTGCCCCTTCCGGCCAGGGCTGATGGGCGCGGGCCGCTTTCGGCAGCCGCTGTTCGTAGAGCCGTCCGCCCTCCTGGAAATCGCCGAGCAACAGCAATCCCATGCCCAGGTTAAGCTGGGTTTCGTAGGATTCCGGGCCTTGCAACAGCACCCGACGGTAGAGTTCACAAGCCTCTTCAAAGCGGCCCTGTTTCTTGCGCACATTGCCCAGGGTGTTGAGGGCATCGAGAAAGTCCGGGCGCTGGTCAAGGGCTTGCTCACAGGCTTCGGCGGCCTCTTGCAGGCGGTTTTCGTTGAGCAGCAGATTGGCCAGGTTGTTGAGCGCTTCGGGATAAACCGCTTGTTGCTCCAGGGCCCGGCGGAAGCAGGTCTCCGCTTTATCGTTCCGTTCCTGGAGAACGAGTACGTTAGCCAAATTGAAATACGCCCCGGCATAGTCCGGTTCCAGCTCAAGCGCCCTCTCAAAGGCTTCCGCCGCCTCCGGCAAACGCTCCAATGCCTTCAGGCACACACCCAGGTTAAGGTGCACCGCCGACAGGCCGGATTCCATTTCCAGGGCCTGGCGATAGAGCCCGATAGCTTCCTCAAAGGCGCCTTGAGACTGCTTTCCGACGGCTGCCTGAGCCAGGCGGTCGATCTCGGCCAGAATCTGTTGATCGATCTCCGTCACACGGTTGCTCCGCCTATAGCCCTAAAGCTCGAAAAATACGTCCGATACTGATGGCATTTCTCCCTCCGGGAGTAAAGCCGCAGGCGGTAGGTGCCTTGACAGTCCGGATTTTCAGACCCAAATAAGGGTTGGTAACCGGAGGTGCCGTTTGGGGCCGCCGGTTGGGTGCCTGTTACAGGGCCCAAAAAGCCGACTCGCTCATGCGTTAAGAGGAGATTATGGCATGTCCAGGCTATCCACTTTCAACAGTCCGTTCCTGTTGGGTTTCGATCACTTCGAACAAATTCTCGACCGCGTCTCGAAATCGTCGGCGGAAGGCTATCCGCCGTACAATATCGAGCAGATCGGCGAAAACGGTCTGCGTATTACCCTCGCCGTAGCCGGTTTTTCCATGGATGACCTCAGCGTCAACCTGGAAGACAACCAACTGGTCATCCGCGGGCACAGCGACGACAACGATCAGGGCCGCCTGTATCTGCATCGGGGCATTGCCTCACGCCAGTTTCAGCGCGCCTTTGTGCTTGCCGAAGGGATCGAGATCACTAATGCCCACCTGGATAACGGCCTCCTGCACATCAACCTGGAACGGCTGGTTCCGGAACCGCAGGTTCGCAACATCAAAATCGAAGCGGGCTCATCCGCTTCCGGAGATGCGAATTCACCGCAAACCATTGATGTGAAAGCCGAAAAAAACAGCTAAAAACCGACCCATAGCGTGCTTATCTATAAAAGGCGCTGAAAGGAAAAGACCATGAATACCAACGCAAGCAAATCGGACTTTCCCTCCAGAGAAACGCAGTTCCGTACGATTACCGTGGCCGACCTGGAAGCCCTGGGCGCCGACCAGATGGCCTACGTGAAGCCGGTCACGATTGACGGCGAGAATGCCTATGTCATCCACAGCGCCGACGGACAGGAACTCGCCTCTGTCCCCGCACGCGACGTGGCCGAAGCCGCCATCCGCCAGCACGACATGGTGCCGGTCAGCGTGCACTAAATTTAGTTTATTCGGGACTCGACCCTCACCCAACCGCACCTGGAATGGAGCGAAGCGGAATGACTAGCGCCGTTGAGGCGCGCAGCCTGTCCAGCGATTGAGGGAATTGAAAAAAGCCGCTTTAAGCAGCCTGGGTGGCGGCCGATTCCGTCAGCAGGGCAAAAAGGGCCTCGCCATCGTCGGTGCCGCGTAATTTCTCGCAGACCGCCTTGTCCCGCAACAGCCGGGAAATCCGGGCTAGGGCCTTCAGATGGTCGGCGCCTGCCGATTCCGGCGCCAGCAGCAGGAAAATAAGGTCGACCGGCTGTTCGTCGATGGCATCAAAGTCGATCGGTTTTTCCAGTCGGGCGAACAACCCATAGAGCTTCTCGAGCTGAGCCAGTTTTCCGTGCGGAATGGCGATGCCATTGCCGACGCCGGTGGTGCCAAGCCGTTCACGTTCCATGAGAACATCAAAGATGGCCCGTTCATGCAGCCCTGTAATGTCCGAGGCTCGTTTGGCCAAATCCTGAAGCGCTTGCTTCTTGGAAGTAGCACGGAGAGACGCAACAACGCTTTCCGTGGTCAGAAGATCGGAGATCTCCATAAAAGATCCTTAAACTTTATTATACGTTTTGCGTATTGCTGGGATCGATCCAGCCGATATTACCGTCAGCACGGCGGTATACAACATTGAAGCTGCCGTTTGCCGAGTTTTTGAACATCATGGCCGGGGCATCCGCCAGGTCCAGGCGCATAACCGCTTCACCCACCGTCAGGGTGGCAATTTCATGGGGCATATCGGCAATAATCGCCGGTTCGCCGTCGACCGGCAGTTCATCCTCGGTATCGTCGGAAGCCAGGATGGAATACTGGGCTGTCAGAAAATCTTCTTCCGGGCGTCCCTTATGGTGGTCCTGAAGGCGGCGTTTATAGCGCCTGAGCTGCTTGGCGATACGGGCCAGGGCGGAATCGAAGGCGGCATAGGCATCATCAGCGACAGCCTTTCCCTGGACCGTCATACCACGGCTCGGATGTACCGAAATATCGGCCCGGAAGGCATGTGATTCCTTCGAAAGAATGACATTGGCATCGAGTGCCCGCTCGAAATACTTCAACACCGACGCATTTAAATGATCAGTGACATGGCTTTGCAACGCAGCGCCAATATCAATTTGTTTGCCTTTAACAGAAATTTCCATGAACCAAAGCCTATTAGCCTGCGAAGGCCTTAATAGCTCTCCGAATTTATATATGGTTTCATTGCGTCCGGTTCAAGTTACGACCCATTCCCTAAAAAGATCGTTCGCGGACCCCCAATTGAAGAGGCCCGGAACTTAATTGTCCGGCCTTTCCCTGTCAATACCTCCCTTACTCCTGCTTTGCTAGCGGGGCAATGACCTTCATCAAAGACTCGACTTCTTTTCCCGGCGCCGTTGCACCGAAGACGGAATGCCCATGGCCTCCCGGTACTTGGCCACCGTACGCCGGGCGATGTCGATACTGTCGCCTTTGAGGATTTCAACAATACGGTCATCGGAAAGGATTTTACTCACCGGTTCGCCGTCGATCAGTTCCCTGATGCGGTGACGAACCGATTCGGCCGAATGCGAAGCCCCGCCGGAAGAGGAATTAATGGCCGTTGTGAAAAAATATTTCAGCTCAAAAATACCGCGCGGCGTGGCCACATACTTGTTCGACGTCACCCGGCTGACGGTGCTTTCGTGCATATCGATGACTTCAGCAATATCCCGTAGAACCAATGGGCGCAGATACTGCACGCCCTTGGTGAAAAACAGTTCCTGCTGGCGGACGATTTCGCCGGCGACTTTGAGGATGGTTGTCGCCCTCTGGTGCAGGGATTTAACCAGCCAATTGGCTGTTTGCAGGCAATTGTTGATGTACTGCTTGTCTTCCTTGTTGCGGGAATTCTGATTGATTTCGGCATAGTACTGATTGTTGACCAGAACCCGGGGCAAGGTGTCGGAATTCAATTCAATAACCCAGCCGCCGCCGGGTTTCGGACGCATAAGAATGTCGGGCGTCACCGGTTGGGCCGGGGCATAATCGAAAGCCAGGGCCGGTTTAGGGTCGAGCGCCCGGATTTCAGCAACCATATCCGTGACATCTTCTTCGTCGACGCCACAGATCCGGATCAGGGCTTTCAAATCCCTTTTGGCCAACAGGTCCAGATTTTCCAAAAGCGCCTGCATAGCCGGATCCAGCCGGTTCATTTCGCGTAATTGCAGGCCCAGGCATTCCGCCAGGTCACGGGCGAAAATGCCGGGCGGGTCGAATTGCTGAAGTATTTCCAATACCGCTTCGATCTCAGCCAGGCCACAGCCGAGTATGTCGGCCAGTTGTTCCAGGTCGCCGGCGATGTACCCTGATTCATCCAGCATGTCGATCAAGTGCATGCCGATGATGCGTTCCGCCGGGTCGGCGATTTCGATCGACAATTGACCGTTCAGGTG
>JADHTD010000076.1 GCA_016776525.1 Rhodospirillales bacterium | reverse complement strand
AAATATAAGGAATATTAAGGTTCTGGAATATTTTTTGGTTGAAATTCCCATAGACCATTCCCATAGTAAATATAAGGTTATTAGGAGACCCAAATTAGGCTGGGGAGGGCTGAACATGGGTAGATTTTTTCCATTAATTCTATCCTTTTTGATTTTCTGCGGTGAGGCCACCGCCGACACGCTGGTTCTCAACACCGGTACGCGTAATCCCTACACCACGGAAGACCGCCAGGGTTTTCTCGACCTGTTGGTGGCGGAAACCTTCCGGCGGGCCGGCCTGAAGGCGGAAGTGCTGGTCTATAAAGCGTCCAAACGAGCCCTGATCAACGCCAACACCGGCATCGACGACGGTGCCGCCATGCGGGTCAAGTCGCTGAACAAGACCTACATCAACCTGATCCGCATCCCGGAAAAGATCATCGATAACGATTTCGTCGGTTATACCCTGGGCCCCACTTTCATGACCCCCAACTGGCGCAGCCTCGACCCTTATTTCGTCGGTCACATCCTCGGCTGGAAAGTGTTCGAGGGAAAACTCGACCACGTCAAAGGCAAAACCACCGCCCGCGGACCGGAACAATTGCTGGAACTGCTCAAACGGGGCCGGGTCGACGTTATCCTCTATGAACGCTGGCAGGGTCTTTGGCGGGGCCGCCAATTGGGCCTCGACATCAAAGTCCTGGAACCGCCCCTGGCCAAGCGCGAAATGTTCTTGTTCCTGCATAAGAAACACGCCGCCATCGTCGACAAGGTGACCGAAAGCCTACGCGCCATGAAGCGCGACGGTGCCTATCAGAGCATCGTCAACAAAACCCTGATGTCCCTGCTCAACCGGGGAAGCTGACGCCTCTAATGACCCATGGCGCGGCGGATTTTATCTTCGCGGATGCCCAGTTTTCGGGCGGCGCCCCGGAAATCCGGCGGCGGCGGGCCGATGGCCCGGCGCAACTGATCAACCGATATCCCCAGTTTCTTGGCAGCCGCGCTTAAGCGCCCGCCGGGTCCACCCGGACCCCCGGGCGGTCCGTCAAAGCCGCCGATGCGTTGCGGTGGTCCGCCCATTCCCGGTCCGCCGCCGCCCGGAGGTCCCGATGGAAAGCGTTCGAAACTGCGGTCCGGAATGCCGGTAAAACAGCGCGGAATGAAAGGATAGGCGTGGGTGATGACGTAATAGTAGGTGCCATTGGGATAGTCCGGGGTAACGCCGCGGCGCCCGTTACAGGCATCGAGGTCCCCCTTCCCCGCCGCGAATTCGTAATCCTGCACATAGGTGCCGTCATATTTACCGCCAGGCCCCGATGGCCGGGTGCCCGGCTTGATGCGGAAACTGGCCTGTAGTTTCTTGACCGGGCTCTGCGGACCATTCGGGTCCGTATACCCATAGGGGCCATAAATGGGATGGCCGTCGGCGGCGTACCCAAGCAGCACCGGGCGTTCCCGAAAGGGAAGGCGTTCCAGAATTCCCCAGGGCAGGCCGTGGTAATGATAGGCACCGTCCGGTTGCACATGGGCGTTACTGTCGTCGAGGCCTAAGTCCTGGTGTCCGGACAGGGCCTCGATATTCCACCCGGAACGGCGGTCCCGGTTCCAGAATTCCGCCGTCAGCGGATCGAAAACGACGCCATTAAGGGCCACCCCAAAGGGCCGGTGGCCGAGGGTGATCAAGTGGCCGGCCTTTTCCGGCACCAAAGGCACGCGGAAGGAAAAGTCCTGTTTGCCGATGGTGTGGGGATTGCCGCGGTTGGGGAACTGCCCGGTGCCATGATCCGGCAATCCATCTGACTTGATGTAGCGGTAACCGTCGGCCTTGTCGATGCGGAAAAGGGCGACGGCTTCGGCCGCTGACAGCACATAATCCCAGAAGGATTTGGTGCTGGGCGCGACCACGCCCTTGGTTGGGCCGCTGGTGTTCTCCAGGCCATGGGCCGATACCCCGGTGCCAGACAGCACCATCCCCAGGCCCAAGGCTACAGCCGCCAAGGGCCTGCTGATGAATGATTCGGACATAGGGGGCCCCCTCCTCTACATGCAATCCGTGCCGCAATCTTACCGTATTCGGCAAACGATCACAGAGGATTTAGAAAGGGAGCCCTCGGCTCATTTCTTCAATTTTACCGACTTGAAGCCCTGGGTTACCCGCGGCACCGATTCCTCGATGGGGAAACGTTCCGCTGATGATCCGCCGACATAACCGTCGAGCCGGGGTTCCTTTTCCAGGAAAGCGGCAAAGTCTTCCGGGTTTTCGATGGAACCGCCGTGACATGTCAGGATCAGGTCGCTGTGCTTGGCTTGTAGCACATCGATGACCTTGGCCGTACGTTCGATGGACTCATCCATGCCTAACACCGTTGACGAACCGATGGTGCCGCCGGAACTGTTGCCGTAATGGATGATGATGTTGTCGACCCCGACCTCGGCCATGGCCAGGGCTTCTTCGGGCGTCGTGCAGAAGGCCTTGGTGAACATACCCTTGGAGGAAGCATACCCCAGCACTTCGACTTCCTGGTCATAGCTCATACCGGTTTCTTCCAGGGCGGCCCGGAAATTACCGTCAATGAGTGCCACTGTCGGGCAATTCATGATGCCGTCAAAACCGACATCCCAAAGCCCGTCGACGAAGTTATGCATGTTGCGGGTCGGGTCCGGACACAGGATACCGGCAATCACCGGGCATTCGGTGACGACATTGATGATCGATCGTTCACCAAGCTCCTTGGTCAGCGCATTAGCGTCGGCGATCGGCAGGTAACCGGCCATCGAACTTAGACCCTGCATCCGGTAATAGGCCAGGATGTGGGTGCAGATCAGGTCGGCGCCGCCGCGGGCCGCCATCTTGGCGGTAACTCCGGTACCGCACAGAGCATCATAGACGGCGCGTCCGGCATCGCGTTCGGCGCGCAGTTTGGAAACGGCTTCTTCCTTGGTGAATTTTCCGGCCATAACTAACCCCTTTTTTTTGTTTTTGAGGAGGAGCCCCGGAAAGCGGGGACTCGCATGAGGAAATACGGCGGGATTCTAGCCTATTTTCGCCGTCACTCCCAGCCCCCGGTCCCCGAAAAAAGCTGGAAATAAGGTCCCCTGTTTGTTTTCAGAAAACTTGAAACTGGGGTTCTGAATCACTTGCAGGGATAGGCCTTGGCTAATACCCGCGCCACCAGATCATAGGCTTTCTGACTGTTCTGAGTATTATCCTTTAAAGCCTTGATGACCGTGGCCAGATAGTCTTCCAGAAGTACCTTATCCGGAATACAGGCCCGGTTGCCGTTAATGGCATTGCCGCCGGAAAGAACATCGGCAACACCATTGATATACCCTTCACAAAGGTGTCCGATCGCCGAAACGCCGACTTCCTGTTGCTGGCACCAACCCTTCAAGGTGTCAGTATCGACGGTTTTTTGAGCGGCAAAAGCCGGGGCAACAGACCAAAGGAACAGAAGTGCAAGTAATCCTGCGATTTTCTTCATTGTTAAAACCCCACTGTTTTATCTCTTAAACTTATTTTTTGTAGGGGTATTGTCGCCTAAATGGCGACCTGTTGGCAATTTTTATGAATTTGAACCGCCCGGGAGACAATAAAAAAGGGGCCCCGGCACGACACCGGGACCCCGATCTTGTTTTTACAGGGACGTAAGAAACTCAGGCGGAAATCTGTTTCTGCTCCGCCGCTTTCTTTTCCTTGATCAGTTTGAGAACCTTCTCAGCCGTCGCCGGCAGGTCGGTGACACGGACGCCGACCGCATCGTAGATGGCGTTCATGATGCAGGCCGCCGTCGGCACCGAGGTCGGTTCGCCGACGCCCTTGGCGCCAAACGGTCCGGTCGGGTCGAAGTTCTTGACGATTTCGACCTCCACGTCCGGCATGTCGAGGCTGGTCGGCATAATGTAGTTGGTCAGGTTCGGATTGATCTGTTTGCCGTCGTCGTCAAAGAGGATTTCCTCCTGAAGCGCCAGACCGACGCCCATGGAGATACCGCCCTCCACCTGGCCTTCGACCAGGGTCGGGTTGATCGGCGTGCCGCAGTCATGGGCGGCGACGATGCGCAGCACTTCGACCTCGCCGGTCTCGTCGTCGACTTCGACCTCGGCCACCTGTGTCGCATAGACATAGGTGCTGAACGGTTTGCCCTGGCCGGTTTCCGGGTCCATGGCCACCGTCGGCGGGTTATAGGAGGCACTGCCGAGGGCCGGGCGGCCCTTGACGAACTGGGCCTGGTGGGCGACTTCGCCGATCGGCAGGTACTTTTGCGGGAAGCCCTTAACCTGGATCTTGCGGTCCATGGCCTCCAGCTGATCGGGGCGCACGCCGAGCAAGGGAGCGGCCACCTCGAAGAGGATTTCCTTGGCGTTGGTCGCCGCCAGCAGGATGGCGTTGCCGGTGACGTACGTCGTCCGGCTGGCAATGGCGCCGGTATCCATCGGCGTCGTATCGGTGTCGGCTGAAACCATCTTGATATCGTCGGTTGCGATGCCCAGTTCCTGGGCCGCGATCTGACCCAGGACGGTCAACGAACCCTGGCCGGTTTCAACGGTGCCGGTCAGTACGGTGGCGGTGCCGTCTTCATTAACCTTGACGACGGCGGCGCTCGGGTTGGCCAGCACGGTAAACCCGATCGGGTACCACATGCAGGCTATGCCACGTCCACGTTGCTTCATTTCTGCCACTCCTTCCAACCAAATCGTTCGGACGCCGTTTCCAGGGATTCCCGGACCACGACACTTTCAAGCACCTGGCCGGTGGGGCTGGGGCTTTCTTCGCCGAAGGCGTTCATCATGCGGAACTCCAACGGATCGAGGCCCAGTTCATGGGCAATGTCGTCCATGTGCGATTCATAGGCGAAACACACCTGCGGCGCGCCGAAGCCGCGCATGGCTCCGGTCATCGTCTTGTTGGTGTAGACCGCATGGGCTTCGACATGGATGTTGTCGATGTTATAGGGGCCGACCGAGAGAATGGCGCCCTTGCCGAGCGTCGTCTCGCTCCACGAACAATAGGCGCCGCCGTCACAGACGATGCGCACCGTACGGCCCAAAATCCTGCCGTCCTTGGTGACGCCCGTTTTGTAATCCATGATGAACGGATGGCGCGTCGTCGACGACATGAATTCGTCTTCGCGGGTATAGACCCCCTTCACCGGACGCCCGGCCTTGCGCGACAGCAGGGCCAGGATCGGTTCCGAGGTGATCTCGTTCTTACCGCCGAAATTACCGCCGACGATGGTGGCAATGATGCGGATACGGCTCATCGGCATGTTGAGGGTCCGCGCCATATCGGCCCGGCCCAAGGTAATGCGCCCGAGGCTGGAATAAACCTTGAGGTTGCCGTCGGCTTCCCACATGGCGATCGAGGCATGCGGTTCCATCGGCACATGTTCGACCATCTGCGTCGAGAACCGCTTCTCCAGGACCAGATCGGCATCCTTGAAGGCCTGTTCGGCGTCGCCCTTCTTAATCACCTTGGAGGCATAGACATTGGTTTCGCCATGCAGTTTCGGCGACCCCTCCTCCATCGCTTCCAGGGGATCAAAGACGGCCGGGATCGGTTCATACTCTACCTTGATCTTTTCCAGGGCGTCTTTCGCCAGCTGTTCGGTCTCGGCGGCGACGGCGGCGACCGGATCGCCATGGTGGCGGACCCTGTCGTCGGCGATCACCGGTTGGTCCTGATAGGAGGGCCCGTAGGAATTAACGGGGATTTCCCGGCCGGTCAGGGTGGCAACGACACCCGGCATCTTTTCGGCTTCACTGACATCGATGCTGAGGATCTTGGCATGCGCGTGTTGGCTGCGCAGAATCTTCATGTGCAACATGTTGGGAAAGGTCATGTCGTCGATATACATGGTCTGGCCGGTTAGGTGCGGGCGGGCGTCATAGCGGGTGGTCCGCTGGCCGACCGCCGGGGTCTGCTTATTGGCATCAGGTGTCAGCGGCAGCAGGGAATGTTCCTCGATGCGGCTGACGGACGGAAGCTGGGCCCCCTCGGCGGCTGTTTTCAGGCCGTCGATGGTTTCCGTCTTGGTCGCGCTTTTGGCTTTCTTACTCATAAATCTTCTCCCACAAGAACCGCCCTTAAGCGGCGCTCGCCTCCTCGCTGGTTAATTCCAGAATGGCATCAACGATCTTGGTGTAGCCCGTGCACCGGCAGAGGTTGCCGGACAACGCTTCCTGAACCTCGCCTTTGCTCGGATGCGGGTTCTTATCCAGAAGGTGCTTAGCCGAAATGATCATCCCCGGTGCGCAGAAACCGCACTGGAAGGATGACATCTGTTCGAACACCGCCTGCAACGGGTGCAGGTGTTCGAAATCGCTGAGGCCTTCGATGGTGGTAATATCCTTGCCGTCGGCCTGGACCGCCAGCATCAGGCACGAATTGACCGCATTGCCGTTGACAATAACCGTACAGGCGCCGCAGTCGCCGACATCGCAGCCCAGTTTGCTGCCGGTCAGCACCAGGGAATCACGCAGAAAAGTCAAAAGCGTCGTTTCGGGGGCAACCGATGCCGTCCGCTCCTGACCGTTTACCGTCATTTTCACATCTATCATCATTGGATCACCTGTTAACCTTTGTCTTTGGCAATGGCGTACGCCGTTTCCAGCGTCCGCTTGGTCAGAACCCGGACCAGATCGCGCCGGTAATCGGCGGACGCCCGGAAATCATCAATCGGTTTGCATTCACCGGCGGCGAGATCGCCGGCCTCGGCAAGCACCGCTTCGTCGGCATCGGTGCCGTTGACCAAGTCTTCGGCCTTGCCGGCGCGGATAACCACCGGCGCCACGGCGCCCAAGGCGATCCTGGCGTCGGCCACTTTGCCGCCGTCCAGTCTGAGGCTGGAAGCCCCATTGACCAGGGCCAGGGCCTGTCCCTTGCGCAGTCCGAACTTCAAAAAGTGCGTGGCCCGGCCGAGCATGGCCGTCGGCACGATGATATCGGCCAGCAATTCATCGGGGTTCAGGGCCGTCTTGCGGGGGCCGACAAAGAACTCGGTCAGCGGCATCTGACGGCGGCCGTCGTTGCCGACAACGGTGACCTCGGCATCCAGGGCGACCAGCACCGGTCCGCTATCGAGCGACGGTACGCAGGTCACCAGATTGCCGCCCAGGGTCCCTAAGTTGCGGGTCTGCACGGCGCCGATGGTGCGCGCCGCATCAATCATGGCGGGCGCATGTTCAGCGACCAGCGGGTGTTCCATAATTTCCGTGTGGGTCACCAGGGAACCGATGCGCAGCCCCCGGTCGGTCATTTCGATGCCACGGAATTCCTCGATCTTGTTGAGGTCGACGACGACCTTGGGCACGGCGTTGGTGTGCTTCAGGTCGACAACCATATCCGTGCCGCCGGCCAACGGTTTCGCATTCGGGCTGTTTTCGGCCAGAATGGCGACGGCCTTTTCGGCGGTCTCCGGAGCGACAAATTCAAAGGGTCTCACGATAAACCTCTCTATTTTCTTGTACGGTCAATTCACATAATCCAGTTGCGGCGCGCCCTTTCGGGCTCGCCCATTTTTCATGCCCGCGAACGGGTATTCTTGCCTTTTCGTATTTTCATAAAGTCCCGGTACAACAGGGTAAAATCCTTCTCCTGCATGCCGCGGTCGATGGCACGGCTGAGAAATTCATAGGTGCCTTCGCCGAGCTTGGCAATAACGCCCAGTTTCTTGCTCAGTTTGACGGCCATGCCTAAGTCCTTGTGCAGGTTGAAGACCCGCGACTGGCCGTTCCACTTCTTGGGGATGATGTGGCGCGGGAACCGCACTTCGCTGATAAAGCTACGGGCATTGGCGACGTTGAAGACGGTGATCATGTCTTCCAGTTTGATACCCGCCTTTTCGGCCATCTGTCCGGCCTCGCAGGCGGCCAGGAAATTGGTGTGGGTGACCATGTTCTGCAAGATTTTCATGGTGTGCCCGGCGCCGCTGGGGCCCAGGTGGAAAGGATTCTTGGCAAAGGCCTTGAGGAAACGGCGGGTTTTCTTAAAAGCCGCCGCATCGCCGCCGATCATCAGGGTCAGGGTACCGGCCTCGGCGCCGATGGCGCCGCCGCTCATACCGGCATCCAGATAGGCGACGTCTTTTTTAGCGGCCAGCTTGGCCAGCTTCTGGGTATCGACCGGATCCGACGTGGTCATGTCGTATACCGCCAGCCCCGGACGGGCCCGGGCCAGCAGGCCGTCGCGTCCCTTGAGCAGGCCTTCGATGTCTTTCGACGTCGGCACCACAAAGAAGACGACGGTGCATTCGGCGGCCATCTCGGCGGGGGTCAGAACCTTGACGCCTTTTTTTCCCGAAAAGGCGGCCATGGCTTTATCGGAAACATCCCAGACCGCCAAAGGAACACCAGCACGGACAAGGTTGGCGGCAACGCCGTGGCCCATGTTGCCGAGGCCGATGACTCCGGCCTTCGCCTTGAAGGCTCTCGCCTTGGGAGGTTTTGTTGTCCTGGGCACTTTAGTGTTTCCTGTTTCTTATATCCCGCCGCGGCGCCGTCAGGGCACGATCGGCGGGTTGTCGAGGGCCGACAACAGCCGCTTGCGCGAACTGTTGATATGCTTGTTCATGAGGCGCACGGCCAGGCGTTTATCGCGGGCCTGGATGGCATCGATGATTTCGCAGTGTTCGTCGAGAAAGTTGTCTTCCGCCACTTCGACGGCGCCGGTGGTGGCGACGCTCATGAAGGTCAGGCGGTCGAACAGGTCGATAACGTCCTGGGCCTGTTTGGTAAGGCGGGCATTGCCGCAGAGCGCCGCTACGGCCCGGTGGAACTGGCGGTTGTAGAGCACCCAGTCGACCAGTTCTTCGGCGTCATCGACGGTGCGGTAATAGTCGAGGCTTTCCAGTTCTTCGTCGGTGGCCGTCTCAATGGTCCGTTCCAGGGCGGCCCGTTCCAGGAGCTGTCGCATTTCGTACAAATCGCGGGCATCGGCGGCGGACACCGGACGCACCCGGTAACCTTTGCGGGGGATAACCTCGATCAGACCCTGTTCCTGCAACCGCAGCAGGGCATCACGGACCGGCGATTTACTGACTTCGTAGCGTTGGGCCAGAACGTTTTCGTGGATACGCACACCCGGCTCCAGATCGCAGGAGAGAATTTCATCCCGGATACGGTCATAAACGCCATCGCGGATCAGGCCGGTTTGCTTGAGCATGTAAAAAAGCCAGTTTCAATATCTTTGTGAAATATCACAGATGCTATTTTATACACCTTTTTAGCAAAATTTACAACAGATTTCAAACGTCCGTCATGGCCGGAAAAAACTTTTAAATAAGTTAAACCCAAAATAGTAATAGCATTCTATCTAATTGTTTTTATTCTATTTTTACAACTTATTGTCTTTGTGAGACCGGGCCGAGCCCAACGCCGTATTGCGGTTTGACCGGGGTAAATTCCGAAATCTTTGTGATATTTTTAATCGTTATAATAAAATATAATAGAAATATCAGGAATCAAAGGTTAAGGCTTCCAACACGGAAGACAGGGCCACCGCCCCTTGGCCTCGCGCGGGGGTGGCAAGACACCCAACAGCCGTTTCCCTTAGTCCCGGCGGCAAACCAAGCCAAAACCGCCTGCCCGTCAGTTCCCCATCATCTCAAAAAAGGTTTCCAGGCAGGCATCGCCGAAAGCCGGGTCATTGACATGCAGGTCCAGTTCATGGATGTCGCCCCGCTTCAGGTTGGCTTTCAGGGTTTCGGTGAAGACGGCGTCGACCTCGGGCCGGAACCATTTGCCGACGACGGTGCCGTCCAGTTTGTGCAGATCGCGCTCGGAAATGCCCGAAAAGCCCTTCAACGGGATCATCACGGCCACCGGACCGGTGGCGGCGTTGAGCCGCTCGGCCATCATCTTGGCCAGTCTTTCGAATTCCTCCTCGTTGCTGTGCATGAGCAGGATTTCCACGTTGTATTGGAAGAAATCCCGGTCCTGGAAACGTTCCGGCACCTCGCCCACCCACCAGTTGGTGAAATCCAGGGCGCCGGGCGCCACCACCTGGGGAATTCCCGCCTTGCCGGCCCCGG
>JADHTD010000075.1 GCA_016776525.1 Rhodospirillales bacterium | reverse complement strand
GCCTTTTTCTTCTCCCAGACATCGGAAATATCCAGGAAGACATCCGGCTTCCACTGCATCTGTTCGGTCTGGTGCGGCTCGAACAGGTAAAGCTGCGGCGCGCCCAAGACCTTTTCGCCGGGGTTATGCCCCCAGGCCTGGGCGATCATGCGGCATTCCATGGCCACCTCGGTGGCGTACATGTGATCGGTGTTGTAGGGGTCATAAAAGGAATGACTGAGCATAAAGTCGGGCTGGACCTTGCGCATCAGGTCGACCAGCTCGAACTTGGCGTCGCGGTCCAGCTCCAGCGGATAATCGCCGGCATCCATAAACTGAATGTCATGGGCGCCGAGGGCCTGGGCGGCGGCTTCGGCTTCACCACGGCGGGCCGTTTTGACCTGATCGAGGGTCATATCCCCCTGCTTCCAGAGCTTCGCCGACTCGCCGCGTTCCCCATAGGACAGGCAGACGATGGTCACCGCATAGCCCTTTTCCTGATGCAGGGCGATGGCGCCGCCGCAACGCCAGACAAAGTCGGCGGCATGGGCGCTGATCACCAAAACCGATTTCTGATCGCTGTTCATGAGAGTGTCCTCTTTTGATTAGTCGTTAAAGCCGTATAAACGGGCCGGGTTCTCAACCAGGATTTTCCGCTGGGTGTCCTCATCGGGGGCAATCAGCGGTATCAGGTCAACCAGATCACCGTCGTTGGGCATATGCTTTTTGATGTTGGGATGCGGCCAATCCGTCCCCCACAGGATACGGTCCCGGGCGACTTCGATCAAAGCCCGGGCAAAGGGCACGGCGTCGGTGAACGGCGGCCCGTCGGTGGAGATTCTTTCGGCGCCGCAAACCTTAACCCAGCAGCTTTCATAACGGGCCAATTCCAGCAGCAAGCGGAATGGTTCCTGCTGCAAGCCGTCGCCGGTTGGCACCCGCCCCATGTGATCGACAATGAAAGGCACCGGAAGACCGTAGAGCAGATCGTTGAAGTCAACCACGTCGGCGGCGTCGAAATGCAAGACAACATGCCAGCCGAATTCCTTGATGCGGTCGACGATGCGGTGGAAGGCATCCATATCCGGGGTGCCGCCCAGATGGCGGACAAAATTAAAGCGCACGCCCCGAATGCCCCCTTCGTGGAGGGCCTCGAAATCCTTGTCGGTAAAGCTGTCATCGACATTGGCCACCCCCCGGTATTGGCCGCCGCTTTGGGCAATAGCGTCCAGCACAACCGTGTTGTCGTTCCCGTGGCAGCTGGCATTGACCAGCACGGCCCGTTCGAGTCCTAAGGTTTTCTGCAATTCCTTAAAACGTCCCAGCGGCGCGTCCGGGGGCGTATAAGAGCGGTCCGGCGCATAGGGATACCGGTCGCCCGGGCCGAATATATGGCAATGGGCGTCGGTGGCCTTGGCGGGGGCCTTGAATTTAGGGGTGCGCGTGTCGGGATCAGGCGCCATGCAAACGGGGATTGTTGTTTGTTCCATTCTATCCGGGCCTCTTCAATCCGTGTTCTCGAGCAACATGACGCCTGCCGCCGTGTTGGAAATCGGCACATGGTAATTCGAGTGCAGCAAGTTGACCTTTTCCGATAAAGCGCCCCGCATGACCAGCCACATGATCAATTCGGCGCCTTCCGACCCGGATTGATCGAGGAATTCGGTCATCGTCAGTTTGGCCAGGGCCTCCGGGTCATCGACCATCTTGTCCATAAACATGCGGTCGAATTCCTTATTGATGAAACCGGACCGTTCGCCCTGTAATTGATGCGACATGCCGCCGGTGCCGAAAACGACGACCTTCTTGTCCTCGCCATAGGCTTCGATGGCCCGGCCCAGGGCCTGTCCCAGCTTGTAACACCGTTGGGCCGTCGGCAGCGGGTGCTGCACCACATTGACGGCCAGGGGAACGACCTCGACCGGCCAGGATTTAGTGTGGTCCCACATCAGCGTCATCGGAATCATCAGGCCATGATCGACGACCATTTCCTGGCACATGGTCAGGTCGAATTCCTCGGCCATGACGGATTCGATCAGATGCCAGGAAAACTCCGGGTTGCCCTGGACGGTGGGCAGTACCGGTATGCCCCAGCCTTCATCTTCGTTCTGGTAATGCGGGGCGGCACCGATGGCAAAGGTCGGCACCGTATCGAGGAAGAAATTAAGGCCATGGTCGTTGTAGACAATGACCGCGATATCCGGTTTGACGTTTTCTAGCCAGGCCTGGATCGGTTTGTAGCCATCAAAAAACGGCTTCCAATAGGGGTCTTCCTGCAGGCCCTTGGCCATGGCAATGCCAATGGCCGGAATATGCGACGTGGTAATGCCACCGACGATTTTTGCCATCTCAGTCTTCTCCCGCTTTCAGCAGCATTGCCTTGAATTCCTCGACCGTCATGCCGGTCTGCTGGGCGCCCCAGCTCTGGGAGTTCATGCCGTAAATGCCGCCGAATTTGGCCAGGTAATAAATATTCCCACCCAATTGCAGCAAGCGCAGGATGTCCTTTTCCAGGACGGCTTCGCGTTGTTCGTCGGTCAGCTTGAATTTGCGGCAGTAGGCGTCCCGATCCTCGAGGAATTCCTGGCGGTTCTCTTCGCTGTTAAAGGTCATGCACATTTTGTTAAGGGCATACCCCATAACCGCCCGGCGGCCATTGAAGACATAGGTTCCGGGAATTTTTTCGTAGTCGTGCTCTTTCCAAACCATTCTCTGCGTTCCTTTGACTCAGTCGGTGACGCCATCCCAGATTTTGCCGGGGATGAAAACCTGTCCGGCAAACAATTTCCGGGTTGTGCGCAGCAAGGCGGCCTGTCGGACAGTCGGCAGGTCGCCGCTATAATCCACGTCCAGTTCTATGGTGAATTCCCCGCTCGGGTGTTCGACGGAAACCGACATCGGTGCGCCGTCCGGCAAATCAGAAAGGGCGTTGCCCGGCGTTCCCGGAAAGACGCAGGCGGTCGCCGCCGACACCGCCCCCAGGACCCCGATGGAGGCATGACAGACGCGCGGGATGAAAGTCCGGGTGCAGATGGCGCCGCCATCGCGAGGCGCCGCGACCATGGTCATTTTCGGCACAACCCGTTCGCTGACATCGCCCAGACGCATTAACTCCCCGGCCGGAATCCTGAGTTCTTCGAGGCGGGCTTTCAGGGCGTCATCGTTGTTCAGTTGGTCACGGCTTTCATAGCCCGTGATGCCCATGTCTTCGGCCCGCATGACCACAACCGGCATGCCGTTATCGACGCAGGTCACCTCAATGCCCTGAATGGTGTCGACCGTTTTACCGGTCGGCAAAAGGGTCCCGCAGACCGAACCGGCAATATCCAGAAAAGAAATTTTGACCGGCGCCGAGCTGCCCGGCACGGAATCGATGCGGGCATCGCCGCCATAATTGACGACCCCGCCCGGCGTCTGAATGGCCGCATCGGCAATCATGCCGGTATTGACGGTGTGGATGCGGACCACGGTTTCCGGGTCAATGGCATCAATCAACCCGTGCTCAATGGCAAAGGGGCCGACGCCGGCCAGCATGTTGCCGCAATTGGGCGAGGTATCGACCTTGGCGGCATCGACCGACACCTGGGCAAACAGGAAATCGATATCGACGCCGTCCATATCCGAACGGCTGACAATGGCGACCTTGCTGGTCAGGGGATCGGCGCCGCCGATGCCGTCGATCTGGCGGACATCCGGCGACCCCATGGCCGCCAACAAAACATTATCCCGGGTCTCAATGTCGGACGGCAGGTCGGAAGCCAGGAAAAAAAGTCCCTTGGAGCTTCCGCCGCGCATAAGGACGGATGGGATGGCGGTTTGTTGCAAGGCGGCATTTTTCACCATCACATTTTCCCCTTTTGTCCTTCATGGAGGGCCAAAATAGTTTTTGCCAGGGTGTGGTAGTCGTCCGGAATGCCGCCGGGGAATTCAGCTCCGGCATTCAGGTCGGCGAGCCATTGCTGGCGTTCGGCGGTCGCCACCGCCATAGTGCCGCCGATGCCCAAATTATCCAGGGTGACAGCCACTTCCCGCATTTCCGCGGCGCGCCGTTCGCCGTGAACGGCAACCCGTTCCATCATATAGGCGGCGCGGTCCTTCCAGTTCATGCCCGGGAAGCTGCGTTCCAGCGACTCCAGGATACGCTCGTCGATGCCCGCCTTAACGGCAGCCAGCACGCATTCCACGGTCAGGCTCTCGATGCCCTTAATCATGATGGACCGCACCATTTTTATGATGGAGGCATCGCCGACCGTCTCAGATATGGTCTCGAAATTCATATCCAGACGGTTGAAAAGGGGCTCGACAGCGACAGCACCGGGGCCGCCGATCAACAAGGGGGTCCGATGAAGGTTGGGGTGAACCGGCGCCATGACCGCGACATCGACATAACGGCCGCCGCCGCCGGCGATGCATTCCGCCGCCCGTTGCTTCCGGGAGGGGGCGGCTGAATTGATATCGAGATAAAGTTGTCCGCCGGAAAGGGCCGGAAGAACGCTTTCCGCCGCGTCCAGTGTGGCATCGGCCGTTACCGCCGAGACGATAACGTCGGCGTCGGTAACGGCTTCCGGTGCCGTTTCCATGGGAGCCACACCGCTTTGGCGGTAATCCTCCAGTTTCCCGTTACGTGTCTCCATATCGTCAGTCTTTAAATCGTAAGCGCAAATCTCGACATCCACTTCCGACCGCCAGCCTTGCGTGAAAGCCTGGGCGGCCTCACCGAATCCGATGAAGGCAACGCGTACCTCAAGGCGGGGCCGGCTGTCGTTCATAAGGCGGAGACTCCTGAAGGGTCGCTCTATAATGAGCGGTCAGCCTTCATCAAAAGATTTCTCAATACGGTCAAGGGTCTGCATGGTGGCCAGACACTGGGCGAACGAACCGTTGGGTTCGCGGCCTTCCCGGATGGCCGAGATAAATTCCCGGTCGGCCAGTTCGATGCCGTTGTTGGAAACGGCGACGCCGCTCAGATCGATCGGATTTTCATTGCCATCAAATAGATCGTCATAACTGGCAATATAGGTGCCGTTGTCGCAGATGTAGCGGAAGAAGGTGCCGAACGGCCCCTCGTTGTTAAAGGAAAGCGACAGCGTGCAGAGGGAACCGGATGGCGTTTTCAGGCCGATGGACATGTCCATGGCGATATCCAGTTCCGGGTGTTGCGGCCCTTGCAGCCCGAAGGCCTGGGACGCCGCCTCGCCGGTCTGGTAGAGGAACAAATCGACGGTATGACAGGCATGGTGCCACAACAGATGGTCGGTCCAGGTGCGTGGTTCGCCAAGCGCATTGAGGTTGGAGCGCCGGAAAAAATAGGTCTGCACGTTCAACTGCTGGATGTTCAGTTCGCCGGCTTCGATTTTGTTGTGAATCCACTGATGGCTGGGATTGAAGCGACGCACATGATCGGTCATGGCGACCAGGCCGGTCTCCTGCTGAACCCGGACCAGTTCTTCCGTGTCGGCCAGATTATCGGCCATCGGTATTTCAACCAGCACATGCTTGCCGGCCTTCAGGCATTGGATCGACTGGGCGGCGTGCACCTGGGTGGGCGTCGCCAGGATAACGGCTTCCACATCGTCGCGGGCCAGACTCTCAGCGAGGTCCTTGGTGGCGTGCGGGATGTTGCGCTCGCTGGCGAAGCCCTCGATATCGTCGGGCTCGCCGCCGACCACGGAAACCACCTCGACCCCATCGATATTGGCCAAGGCGTCCAAGTGTTTGCGTCCGAAAGCGCCGGCTGCCCCGGCAACACAGATTTTCATCGGGTAGCTCCTTCGTTAACCCATACCTGCACAGGTCGTTGATCGGTGTATCAGCGATTCCGGCAAGAAACATTCAATCTAGCTCTAGGCCGGTTATACCGCCGGTGTGGTCTCTTGAAGGATACGATACGCCACAGACAATGATTTGTTTAATGAATTAATAAAATGATTGGTATTCAGAAAATAAATCTCTGATTCGAGATATAAAATCAATTTTTTAAAAGAGCCGTCTACAACACCTCCCCTTCCCGGATACTGGTGTCGGTGTATCACTAAATATTCTCTATATGAATTTTTTATATTAAAACTATAAATTTGAAGAATAGTGCGAGGAAGTCTACGCTGCTCAACTAACCTGTATTCACGACAATAAATGGGTCTCCTGTAGTTGCCGGTTTCCCATTTTTTGGAGGAAGATAAGGACTTCAAAACAATGAATGAGACGAATAATGGCGGCGCCGGACAGATGGCGCGGATAACGTCGGAAGACGGTTTCACGTTCGAAGCCTTCCATGCCTCACCCCAGGGAGAGAGCAAAGGCGGCCTTATCATCCTGCAGGAAATTTTCGGCGCCACCGACCAATTGAAATCGGTTGCCCGGTCCTGGGCCGATGACGGCTTTGATGCCATTGTCCCGGCCCTTTTCGACCGCAACGCGCCAGGCACGGTGGTGCCCTTTGACGAGCCCGACCGGGGCCGGGAAATAGCCTTGGGCCTCGATCCGGCTAAGGTTCAATTGGACGTGGCGGCCGCGGTAAAATACCTCGCCGGTTTAAGCGATGGCGGCAAAGGCGTTTCCGTCATCGGCTTTTGCTGGGGTGGTGGGCAGGCCTTCCGTCTGGCCTGTTCCCTGGAACTGACCAGTGCCGTCTCCTTTTACGGTACGGCCATGAAGATCCACATGGAGAAAAACCCCGGCGGCCCCAAATGCCCGATGCTGTTCCATATCGGCGAAACCGACGACCATACGCCGCCCGAGATCATTGAAGCGATACGCCAGGCCGTCCCCACCGGTGAATTCCATACCTATGACGCCGGTCATGCCTTCGCCAATGACGCCCGGCCGACCTATGTGGATGCCGCCGCCGTGCCGGCCCGCCAGCGGACCCTTGAGTTCCTCAACAAGCATCATGGGGCCTGAGGGCCGTTCTTTAACTTCCCCGTCCCGGCGGACAGTTAAACCAACCGCCCACCGCCGGTTTATGAACCTGAGGTCCGATGACCCGGAATGACTGAAGCAACGCCACAACCGATCCAGACTCAAGGATTGCCGCTCAGCGTCATCGCGTCCCGAACGACGGCGGGCTTGGCGACGCTCTTCTGTATCGGCTGGAATGCTGATGTTCCGGCCTGGTTCGGCCTGGCCTTCCTCACCGAACAATATCTGGCGACGATCCTCGGCCTCAGCATCGCCTCGCTTTTCCTGACAACCCGGTTGAACGGCGATGAAACCGACCGGCCCCCGTGGTGGGATTACATTTTAGCTGCGGTCGGTTTGGGAACCTTGCTTTACACCGTTTTCAACATGACCACGCTGCTTGACCAGATCGGCCACCGCCCCGACATTCTGACCTTCATCGGCGGCGTCGTCGTTATCTGGGTCATGGAAGGGCTCAGGCGGTCCACCGGCTGGGTGTTGTTCACCATTATCAGCATCTTTATCGTGTACGCCCTGCTCGGACATTTTGTTCCAGGGCAACTGATTGGCCGCAAGGTGGAACTGGTCCACCTGGTCCAGTATATCGGCTTTGACCCCAGCGCCGTTTTCGGCACCCCGCTCAATGTCGGCGCCGCCATCGTCATTCTTTTCGTGTTCATGGGAAAATTGTTGTTCAAGGCCGGTGGCGGTGAATTTTTCACCGACCTGGCCCTCGCCGCAACAGGCCGCATGCGGGGCGGCTCGGCCAAGATTTCGGTGATCGCCTCAGCCCTCTTCGGCTCCATTTCCGGCAGTGCGGTTTCCAACGTGGCGACCACCGGCGTCATTACCATCCCGTTGATGAGGCGGGGCGGTTATTCCGGGGTCAACGCCGGAGCCATCGAGGCCATCGCCTCGACCGGTGGCCAGTTGATGCCGCCGATCATGGGGGCGGCGGCCTTCCTGATGGCCGAGTTCCTGGAAGTCCCGTATGTCACCATCATGGGGGCTGCTTTGATTCCGGCGGCCCTCTATTACGGCAGCGCCTTTATCCAGGTCGACCTGATCGCGGCGCGGGACAACATTACACCGGTCGATAAGGACATCCCCAAGACCTGGGACGTCATCAAGGGCGGCTGGCAGTTCGCCATTCCCCTGGTGGTGTTGCTCTATGCCTTGTTCTTCCAGAACGAAGAACCGGAACGCGCCGCCCTCTACGCCGCCATATCCGTCGTCGTCGTCGGTCTGATCCGGCCCTACGGCAAAAGCCGTATCGGCTTTCGCAGTTTTTGCAGCACCTTCTGGGAAACCGGCCTGTCGACTATGGAGCTGATCCTCATCGTCGCCGCCGCCGGTTTTGTCATCGGCATTCTGAATATTTCCGGTCTCGGCTTCGGCCTGACCCTGTTCCTGGTGACCATCGCCGGCAACAGTTTGATCGTCATCCTGCTGGTCGCCGCCGTCATCTGCATCATTCTCGGCATGGGCATGCCCACATCCGGCGTCTATGTGCTGCTGGCGGCCCTGGTCGGACCGGCCATCATCGAAGCCGGGGCCGATCCCATCGCCGCCCACATGTTCATCCTTTATTTCGGCATGATGTCGATGATCACCCCGCCCATAGCCCTGGCCGCATTTGCCGCCGCCGCCCTGACCCGGGCCGGGGCCATGGAAACCGGCTTTGCCGCCATGCGTCTCGGCTGGGTGGCCTATGTGGTGCCGTTCCTGTTCATTATCGCGCCGACCCTGCTGATGAACGGGGAACCGCTCGATATTGTGTGGGATTTCATCAAAACCGGTATCGGCGTTTTCTTCATTTCGGTGGCCATAGTCGGCTATTTCAGCCGCAACCTGACCCTGTTCCACAGGGTTGGTTTTGTCATTTTTGGGGGACTGATCTTATCCAGCCTGGGGCCCATTCCTTACCCCAATGTTATTAGTGTGGCGGCCATTGTTTGCGGTCTGCTGTTCACGACGCTGCTTTTTATGGCCGCCCGCAAAAACCAGGTTTCCGAAAAGACCGCAACGACACCCTGATTTTAACACCAACCAACGCATGTAACTTCAGCAAGGAAAGGGAGAAAACCATGAGAAAAATTAAAACTCTTTTAGCTGTTTCGGCCATTGCCGCTGTCAGCTTTATCACCACCCAGGCTTCCGCCCAGGTGGTTGGTATCGCTACCGGACAACAAGGCAGCCTCGGCTATAAAACCGGCCAGGCGGTCGCCAAGGTCGCCAACCTGAAGGCCAAAATCACGGCCCGCGCCCAGCCGATGGCGGGCACCTCGGCCTACATTCCGATGATCAACAAAGGCGAAGTTGAGTTCGGCTTCTGTAACGCCGTCGAGGCGGAATACGCGCTGAACGGTACCGGCAACTGGAAAGGCAAGGCCAACCCGAACCTGCGCATTGTCGGCACCATGTTCCCGCTGCGCACCGGCCTGATGGTGGTCGCCGATAGCGGCGTTAAGACCATCAAGGACTTGCAGGCGAAAAAGGGCGCCCTGCGCATTGCTTCGGAATACAAGGCGTCGAACATCATTCCCTATTATATCGCCGGCGCCCTGGCCAACGGCGGCATGAAGTACGAAGACTTCAAGATGGTGCCGGTTTCCAGCTTCGTGAAGGGCATGCTGGCCCTGGGCGACAACAAGGTCGACATCACCCTGATCAGCCTTGGTTCGGGTGCCGGGCGTAAGGTCAACGCCAAGCTGCGTTCCCGCGGCGGCATCAAGTACGTCTCGCTGGACAATTCACCGGCCGGTATCGCCAAATTCAAAAGTTTCCTGCCGGCAGCGGACATCATTTCCCTGAAGGCCAACCCTAAATTTCCGGGACTGCAGGAAAACGCCAACATCGTTGAAATCCCCTGGGTCATGGTGACCCACAAGGACGCCCCCGCCGATTTGGTCTACAAGCTGACCAAGGCGATTGCCGAGAACAAGGGCGACCTGGGAAAATCCTTCGGCGCCTTCAAGCGGGCCAACATGAAGATGATGGCTCCGAAAAATGCCGCGCCCTACCACCCCGGCGCCCTCAAATACTATAAGGAAGCCGGCATTGAAATCGGCGGCTAATATCTAAATACAGACGTTAATGGGGAAGCACGGCTCTGAACGGGGCCGTGCTTTCTTCTGTTTTAAGTAAAATTCTGAC
>JADHTD010000074.1 GCA_016776525.1 Rhodospirillales bacterium | reverse complement strand
TGGACTGGCAGCTAATCGGCCTGACCAAGGAGAGCTGGGGCGACCTGCATGTGATTTCATCCATCGCTTTTACCGCCGCCGTGGTCTACCACTTGGTCTTCAATTGGAAGCCCTTCACGGCCTCCATGGCGAGAAAAACCGAAGGCCGTTTCCATATCCGCAAGGAGCTAGTTGCCTCGGTGGCGGCCGTTTCTGCCGTTAGCCTGATGGCCATCGCTTACCTGCCGCCGGCCAACTGGATCATGGATTTCAGCGCCTATACCAAGGGCCTGTGGGTGACCGCGCCGGCTTATGAGCCGCCTTATGGCCATGCTGAGGATTCCTCGCTGGCGACCTTCACCCGCAAGATGCGCATCGATACCGGCAAGGCCTTGGCCGAACTGCGAGCCAACGGGCTCAAAGTCGTGGATGCCAAGTCAAAACTGAAAGACATCGCGCGGGCCAATGGGACCACCCCGATGGACCTCTACGTGCTGATTAAGAAGTTCGAACCGACCCCGGTCAAAGTCGCCTTGCACAAGGCCTCGATGACACCAGAAGACGTTGATGTGAAATTCTCCGGTACCGGTGTCGGCCGCAAGACCCTGAAACAGGTCTGCGAGGAAACGGGCCTCAATCCGGAAACAGCCAAAGGCCGTCTCCAACAAGCAGGCGTCCCCTGGGATGGTGAGGAAAAACTGAAAGGCATCGCCAACGGCATCGATACGGTGCCCATCGAAATCCTCAAGGCGATGTTAATCGAAGGGTACAAGCCGCAGAAAAGTTAATCAGAAAGATTGCTAACAAAAAGGGCCCCGCGCCATATGGCCGGGGTCTTTTTCTTGTGGGGAGAGTGACTAGCGAAGGCAGAGGGTAGATCCGGCCTGTTGCCGCTCAGACCTTCCACTTTCCTTTGATTTCCTTCAACGCCGCTTCGATATTTTCGACCGTCTGTTTACGTTCGCCCTCACCGACTTTGTCCATATCAACGAAAAAGACCATGCCTTCGCGGTCTTCCCGGATAACCCGGCGTTCCGCTTCGTGGCTGTCGAAGATGTTGGTGATGGCAAAGGGACGGACTTCCTTACGGATGCCCTTCACATGGATTGGCGGGCGTTCCTCGGCCTCGACGAATTCCCGGACTAGGGCATAGGTTTCATAGGACATTAAAACGCCATCCGGGTCGCATTGCCCTTCCAGGCGGGCGGCAAGGTTCACCTCGCCGCCGATGATGGTATAGTCCATGCGGGCAGCGCTGCCGAAGTTGCCGACGTTGCAATAGCCGGTGTTGATGCCGATGCGCATGCTGAACGGTTTTTCATAGCCCTTCTGCCGCCAGGTATCCTGTAGGTCTTTCATGCGGCGCTGCATGGCCGCCGCCATTTTGATGCAGGCTATAGCGTCTTCCTTGACGCCCTTGGTTTCCGGATCACCGAAAAACATCAGCATGGCGTCGCCGATATATTTGTCGATGGTGGCCCCGTATTCGAGGGCGATATTCGACATTTCGGTCAGATACTTGTTGAGCAGGTAAGTGAGGTCTTCCGCCTGCAAATCTTCGGTGGTCTGGGTAAAATCCTTAATGTCGCTAAAGAAGACGGTCAGCTTCTTGCGTTCCGTCGAAAGCTGGACTTCGGTGCCGCCGCTGAAGATCGATTCGTAAACCTGTGGCGACAGGTATTTGGATAGTTTGGTCGACAGCCCCTCCAGGGTCTTGTTCTTCTCATCCAGGGAACCGGCCAGTTTGTTTAATTCAGCCTCGCTGCGGTCGCTGAGGCGGACCAGTTTCTTGGTCGATTTGAAGAGTTTCTCGTAATCTCTCAGCAGCTTTTCGAAATGGCCGCGGGTTTCCTTGTCTTTGATGCCGCCGCCCTCAAGAAGGGCCTTCGCCTCTTCGATGACGGCGACTTCTTTCTTGAATATCTCGAAGGCCATTATTCTTCGATCGACTTCATTTCAAACTTGGCGTGCTCCAAGTCTTCAGAGAATTCCTCGCCCATTTCCTCCATGTTGTCGTCGTCGGCTTCAAAGGTCCAGGTGATGAGGACCTCGTTGCCGTTTTCGGCGGCTTCGTCGAGGGTTTCGAACAGGCCCATCAGTACTTTGGCCGTGCTTGAATTGAAGTAGATCAGTTCAAAATCAAAGCGGATGGTTGCGCCGTTCTGGGATGATAGGTGCTCGTCGAGCTTATCAAGGACCGATCCGTAAAAGGCGGTAATGTCCTCCGGGTAGGATTCCCCCCGCAAGGCAAACGTATTGTTTTCGAAGTTGAAGTCCACTTCGGGGGCCCGGTCCGTCCCCTCAATTTTCAAGTTTTCCATTGTGTATCCACCAAAGTTTCCGTGGGTTCCCCACCAAATTCAAACAAATGCCTTCAGGCAGAAATATGAACGGTCGTCGTCCATGTCCATAAAGTCGTAATCAAAGCCGTTGGTGGCCCGCCGGGCGATGTCGATGAAACCGACGCCGGCGCCCTTGCTGCCTTCCGGGGTTTCACCCTTGAGCGTCTCTTTGTAAAGCGCCCGCAGGCCTTCCTTGTCCAGTTCCTTGATCTGTTTCAGGGATTTTTTCAGGCGGTCAACATCGTGATTATTGATCAGGTTGCCGCAGGCGACGAAATATTGGTCATCCTTGCGCCCCACCGTAAGAACGCCGTAGCGAATCTCGGCTGGGTCGTCTTCGACTTCGCCCCCTTCGCGTTCAGCGGAATAACGGATGACGTTCTGCACCTGCTCGACAAAGATGGAAAAGACACCTTTGGCCGTCTGCCGGTCGGTGTGTTCCAGTTCAAGTTTTCGCTTGATGGCATTGCCGATGCCGGAAAGGACTTCTTCTGTCATATAGCCGCTGTAACAGAAGATAATACCTTGTTCCTGCAGGTAGTTTCTAAATTTGTATGTTTCCTCAGCGAGCATGATGTGCCTCAATATATCTTGAATCCCAAGAAGGATAGATCGTCCCGTCGGTTTTCTTCACCTTGAAAGCGGCTGAATGTTTCGAGAATGCTATCCTTTTGTTCGGTAAGAGGCAAATCGGATAAGGACAGCAGCATTTCGCGGAAACGCCGCTTGCCGAAACTGCGTCGTTTCTCGCCGCCGACCTGATCGATCAGGCCGTCCGACGTCATATAGAAGGTTTGCCCCTCTGCCAGGGAGGTCTTGGTTTCGTCATATTCCTGGTTCATGGGAATGCCCCGGTACCCGATGCCTTTCTTGCCGCTCTTGATTTCCCGAATGTCGCCGTTCTCGGCGACAAAGAGCGAGAAGCGGGCCCCGGCAAAAGACAGGTTTTCAAGATCGGAATCAATAAAGCAGACACCCAGTTCCAGCCCGTCGTCCGAGACGCCGCGCTCGCCGTGCTGGCCCAAAAGGGTCTGGATCAACTGGTGCATGCGTTGGATCAGTGCCGAGGTGTCTCCAATGGGGACTTCTTCTTTGGCCCGTTCCAGGGCGCCCGTCGAAATCAGGGTCATAAAGGCGCCGGGCACGCCGTGGCCGGTACAGTCACCGAGAATGACCAGGATGCCGTCTCCCCAGATCGAACACCAGTAGAGGTCGCCGCCGACCACGTCGCGGGGTTCCCAATGCACGAAGTATTCGGAAAAGACGGAGGCAAAAAGTTTCTCATCGGGCAGAATCGAGCGTTGGATATGGCTGGCGTACTGGATGCTGTCGGTAATCACTTCATGGGCTTCCTGCAAAGCGGCCCGGGCCCTCTTACTTTCGGTTATATCGACAGCATTGGCGACGAAGATTTCCCGGTCGTCGTTTTCGGCCAGATAGGCCCGCACCTCGACGTCGATGATGTCGCCGTTTTTTTTCTGGTGGCGGCTTTCGAACGACGTGAACCGCTTGTCGGTCAGCGCCATTAACAGTTCCGGGAACTTTTCGGCCGGGAAGTCGATATCGATTTGCGGGATATGCATAGCCAGCATTTCTTCACGGGTGTACCCCAGGTTTCTACAGGCGGCTTCGTTGACGTAATCGAGACCACCATCATCGGGACGCACCCAGAAAATAGTTTCGGCGGCATTGTCGACGGCGTACTGGGTGAACTGCAGCTTGCGTTCGGCCCGTTTGCGCTCGGTGATGTCCTGGAATGAGATGACGGCGCCGACCACCTTGTTTTTGCGGACGATGGGGGTGCTGTTGTATTCGACGGGAACGGCGGTACCGTCCTTGCGCCACAACACTTCATCTTCGATGTTAGCCGGCACACCGGTCGTATAGGTGCGCCACATGGGGCAGTTCTCGACCGGGTAATCGCTGCCGTCCGGATGGGAATGGTGGATGATGGCGTGGACCTTATTGCCCATCAGGTCTTCCGGTTGGAAGCCGAGGATTTCTTCCACCTTCGGATTGACGAAAGTAACCCGTCCCTCCAGATCGACCCCGAAGACACCTTCACCGACCGATTCCAGCAACAGCCGCGTGCGTTCCTCGCTAAGCTCGACGGCTTCCTTCTGTTTGCTGATCTGGCGGTTCCAGTAAACGACGAAGGCGATGATTAGGGCTGCGCCGAGGCCGATGGGTATGACCCAGATAAGAACCGTGGTGATGTCCAGGCCGAAGCTAACCTGGATTGCCATCCAGGCGTTCTTAATGGCGATTTTTTCCTGATCGGTCAGGGTGTCGAGCGCCTTGTCCAGGATGACGACCAGTTCCGGCCAGTCCTTGCGCACGCCGAAGCTGAGGTCGAACTTGTATTCGGTGGGGGCGGCGATCTTCAGGTTATGCAGGCCGGCTCGGTCAATTTCAAAGGTGATGGCGCCGAGGTTGTCGACGAAGGCGTCCATCTTGCCCTCGTTCAGGTCCTTGAGGCCCGCCTGCAGGGTGGGGGGGGTAACCAGTTTCAAATCCGGATATTCTGATTTCAGCAGGTCTTCCGTGAAGTATCCCTTGACGACGCCGACCTTTTTGCCGGTCAGGTCGCCCAAACTATCAACGAAAGGGCTGTCTTGGCGGGTGGTGATGACCACTGGAAACGAGATATAAGGCTTGGTGAAATTGAGGTATTTTTCCCGTTGCTCGTTGCGGGTTATGGCCGGCAGGATGTCGACTTCGCCGGTTTTCACCTTGTCCAGAACCTGCGTCCAGGTGAGGCCTAATTTCGGCGTCATGGTTATGCCAAGTCTTTTTGACACGGCCTTGGCATAACCGGCTGAAATGCCGCTGTACTTGCCGTCGCTGCTGACGAAGGAGAACGGCGGCCAGGAATAGTCGTCGCCCAGGCGGATTTCCCGGTGCTGGTTGAGCCACAGCTTTTCCTCGTCCGTCAGTTCCACCAGGGTGGCGTCTCCCGCTTTGAACAGCCAGCGGGCCTGGAGACCCGCCTGTTCTTCTTCGGTGATGGCGGCCATGGCTTTTTGCAGGATATTCCGGAATATCGGCCAGTCCTGGCGCACGCCGATGCGCAACTGGTTGGAAAAGCGTTGGTCGGTGATCAGGTTGCCAACCTTCAGGTTGCTCAGCAGGTATTTGCGGATCAGATAGCTCTGGATGGCAATGCCGCCGAGCGTCGCATCGGCCTCGCCTGAGGCTACATCCTTGAGACTGTCGACCTGGTTCTCCGTCAGTTTAAGCTTGATGTCGGGGAAATTTTTTTCCAAAAGTTCCTGGTAAAAGAAACCTTTCGGGATGGAGACCGTTTTGCCTTTCAAATCCGATAAGCTATTGATGTCGGTGGTCTCGTTGCGGGTGATGATGGCGGGCGGGTTTTCCAGGTAAGGCGTGGTGAAGTTGATATACTGCGACCGGTCGTCGGTTTTGATGATGTTGAGCATCACGTCGAGGTCTTTTTTGCGGATCATCTCGAGGAAGGCGCCCCAGGTCGGGCCGCTGATATAATCGATGGTGATGCCCAGCTTCTCGGCCAGCAGGTTCATATAGTCGATGGAATAACCCTTGGGCCGTTCCGCTTCGTTGAAGTTGAAGGGCGGCCAGTCCGTTTCGTTATGCACCCGGATGGTCCGGTGCGCCGTCAGCCAGGACCGTTCTTCCAGGGTCAGGTCAAGATCATAAGCGGACAGACGCTGGCCCGTTCCAACATAGGTCTCGATGATCTGCGAGCGTTCCTTAAGGGAAATGCTGGCGATCGCCTTATCCATGATGGAGTGCAACAGGGGCCTGTCCTTGGGCGTGCCCATGGCCAGGAAGTTCGGTTCCTGCTTGGCGAAACCGACGCTTTTGATGTTTTGCAGCAGGTGTTCCTTGATGATTGAGGCGGCGACAATCTGGGTGCCGACATAACCATCGACCTTGCCCAGGGACAGGGCTTTGAGGGCATCCAGGGTGTTGACGGCGGCAATAATCTTCATCTGCGGGTAGTTGGATCGCAGGTATTCCTGCATGTAGTAGCCTTCCTCGACGGCTACTTTTTTATCGGCCAGGTCATCCATGGATTGGATGTCGTTACGGTCCGCGCCGGTATAAATGACATCGTACATTTCAATGAAAGGCCGGGTGAAATCGAGGAATTTCTCCCGCTCCGGCGTGCGGAACAGGCCCGGCGCCAGGTCAAGTTCCCCAAGTTTCAGTTGTTCCAGGTTTCGGGGCCAGGTGTCGAAAACCAGTTTGATCTTGAGGCCGGCTCTCTCAGTCGCCAGGCGCACGAAATCCGACGTAATGCCGGTGTACGATTCATCCTTGAGCCGCTGTTCGAAGGGTGGCCAGTCCGGCGTTGCGGCCAGGGTGATAACCGGGTGTTCGCGGATCCAGGATTTTTCCACGGCCGTCAGTTTCAGGTCCACGGACTTCCGGTCGTCATCCTGGCCAACCCCCAGCCAGCGGTCGCGAACCTGGGCCAGTTCATCCCGGCTGATGGCGTTCAGGCCCTTGCGGATAATGCTGTAGAGTTGCGGCAGGCTCTTGTGGATACCGATGCGGAGCGTGCCGCCTTCGCTGTTGCGGGTCAGGGCGATGCGCAGGCCGGGAAAATGTTGTTGTTTCTGCACATTGCCATAGGGGATCAGCCAACTGACATGGACGTCGGCGGTGCCGGCGGAAAGCCCCCTCAGTCCGTCGATCTCGCTTTCCACTTCGGCCAAAACGCCGTCACCCAGGCGGTCGCGGATTTCCGCGATGATGGAAGCCCCCTTGACCACGGAAACGACTTTACCTTTGAGATCATCCCAGGTGTTGACGGATGCTGTCTCCTGGCGGACCACGGCGATGATCGGGTCGAAGGCATAGGGCTTGGTAAAAAGGACGCTCTTTTCCCGTTCCGGCGTGCGCGACAGGCTGAAGGCGCCGTCCACCACGCCGGCCATGGTTTTGGCAACCACATCCCCCCACTTGCTGTGGAATTCGGGAACGATGTTGGTGCCCAGCTTGGAATTGAGCAGCGCTATCAGGTCGGCATTGAGGCCGGTGTAATTGCCCTCTTTATCGACGATATCCACCGGCTGGATAAAATCGGTAACGGCCAGGCGGATCACCGGCCGGGAATTGAGCAGGGCTTCTTCCCTTTCGGTCAGGGTGATTTTACCTTCGGCGCCAGCATAGAAGTGTTCGTCGGGGTCCGGCAGCCAGCGCCGCTCGATCTCCGCCAGCCGTTTCAGGTCGATGTTGTGGAAGCCTTCGTTGATCTTCTCCAGAAGCTCGGTGTTTTCCTTCAGCACCCCGGCGTGCACTGTATTGGTCAGGATCGGTTCGCTGTCGCGGATAAGGATGCCCCTGAGGCCCGATTTACTGGCAGCAATATCGATGGTCGGCATTTCATCGAAGATGGCGTCGATTTCACCGCGGAACAGGGCGCTGATCATATCTTCAGAACTATTATGCCCGACGACGACGATGTTCTTGTGTTTCTCCCGCAGATACTGGATTTGATGCGTGCCTTCAACGGTGCCGACTTTTTTCCCGGAAAGTTGATCGAGAGAGGGCAGCGTTCCCGATCCGGCCCGTACGTACACCGCTGTCTTGGTTTCATGGACGGGTTCGGAAAAGGCCATCCATTCGGCCCGCTGGTCGTTGCGGAACAGTCCGGAATGGATATCGGCGGTGCCCAGTTTCACATCGTTCAAGGTGTTCGGCCAATCGGTGGCGCGGAATTCGATGGGGATGCCGGTGGTCTCGCTCCATAACCGCCACATTTCGACCAACAGGCCCGCCGGCTGGCCGTCAGGGGTCATCACCGTAAAGGGCGAGTAATCCTCAGTTATGGCAATGGTCAGCGGCTTTTGCGGCGTCGCCATGACATCCTGGGCGGCCGCCGGCCGTCCACAGACAGCAATCAACAGAGCTACTAGAACCAAACTCGCTATGCGGAGGAGTGCAGGCATGTTTTTTGAACTCAGGCTACGCACGTTTTCCGGTAATCCGGGGGTCTGCAGGATAATCCTGCATACGGTTATAATCGAACCATATCCTCTCCGGGAATAAAAGGATTTTGGTCAAGAAGTGCTTGATATGACGTGCCTTTCGAAACTATTGCGCAGGACTTCCGGCGACAGTCCCTTGAAGATGAAAACAAGCCTTGTTTCCGGCTTGTCCTGCGGCCAGCTATCAAGCCATTGCGGTGGGCTGAACAGGCTGCCAACGGCTTGCAAGACCAGGGGCTGATCCCGGCCTTCGACCCGGACCAAGCCTTTGACCCGCAGCAGGGCCTGTGGGCGCAAGGAGAACAGCATGCCCAGCCAATGGCGCAGGCGTTCCCCGTCGATGGCTTGCTCACCAACGAAGGACCAGGTGGTAATGACTCCGTGCTGATGGATGGCGGTATCCGCAGGGTCGTGGCTGTGGTCGTGGTGTTGAGAGGCCGCTCCGGCAGCGGTGTTGCCAGCCGCCTGCCGGAACAACTCATCCGGATCGATGCGCCCGTGTTCGATCTCGGTGACCGCCAGGGCCGGGTTGATGCCGGTGATTTCCGCCCTCAGGCGGTTCCGTTGATCGCGGCTACTGAGATCCCCTTTGGTGATCAGCACCCTGTCGGCTTGGGCGACCTGCTTCACCGCTTCTTCGTTTTGCAACAACTGGACACCACCCAAAACACCGTCAACCAGGGTCACCACGCAGTCGAGGTTGCAGCGGCCGGTTACCGATTCTTCGGTCATCAGCGTGCGGACGATGGGGCCGGGATCGGCCAGTCCGGTGGTTTCGATGAGGATGCGGGTGAAGGCCGGCAGCAGGCCGCTTTGCACCTTGGCAAAGAGGTCCGAGACGGTGTCCGTCAGGTCGCCGCGGATGGAACAGCAGATACAGCCGTTTTCCAGTAAAAGCGTATTCTCGAAGGCGGATTCGACCAGCACATGATCAAGGCCCACTTCGCCGAATTCGTTGATGATCAGCGCCGTCTGCTGCATGCCCGGCTGGTTGACCAGATGGTTGATCAGCGTCGTTTTACCGCTGCCCAAAAAGCCGGTAATAACCGATAGGGGTATCCGGTTGGGTCGTTGGCGGGCGGCGCTGGTCGGGCTATCGGCGGGCATGGGTTCCGGCAAGGCTGTTGCGGGGGTGGTCCCGGGACTTTCCCACAGACCGGAGGCTCCTTCAACCGGGATCGTTTTGTGGGTATTGGGATGGATTGCCGGAATTTTCGCCTCGACGGCGGTTGACGACGGGAATACCTTGATCGGCGGTTTCGTATTGAGGTCCGATAACGGGCGGGGAGTGAAAATGACCGGTGGAGGTTCGGAGAAATTGGGGTCACCCAACCTGTTCCTGGTCTACGGCCTGACCCAGAACCCGGAAACCGTGCGCCAGGCCCTTCTCAGGGGCGATGAAGAGGTGCGGACTTTAAGCAATCGTTATGCGCTGATCGGGCCCGATACGCCGCCCTTCCGCTTGTCCAGCGGCGGCTGGGTCGACATTCCGCCGGAAGCGGCGGCGAGTATACCTTCCATGGAGGACGTCTTTCGCAGCTGCCGGGAACGCATCCTGCACCAGATATCGCCCTTCGCCAAACCAGCCCGGCTTTTCCTGGACCGCTATTTCGACTTTGTCGACCATCAGGTGACGGTCCATGCCGACTGCCTGGGGCCGCAAATGGAAGACGGGGACATCTTTACGGCTCGGGACTGGTTGTTTTCCGCCTGGCTGCCGCTGCCCCAGGTACGCCTGCTGCTGGATGAAGGTGGCGGAGACGGGGTTACCCCCACTTATGCCGAGATCGATGTGGTTTTCTGGCTGGGTAGCCGCCTGCTGGGCATTGTCGTCGAAGGGTCCGGCATGCTGAGTAAATCCCGCC
>JADHTD010000073.1 GCA_016776525.1 Rhodospirillales bacterium | reverse complement strand
ACAAAGACAAAGACAAAGAAGAATAAAGCGGGCCGTAGCAGTCTCATCGGATACTTCTCCCATGTACAAGGGGAATTATCCCATATTCAGGTCAAGGGCGTCAAAAAATGGTGGAATTATAAGCGTCCGCTTTCGGGGGTTAAGCGGACGTAATTTGCGGATGCGTTTTATGTCTGTTTATGACCCATTGCAGACATGCACAGGCAATGTGAAAATATTGCATGGTAAGAAAAAGTATATTTAATCCCGGCAACGTTGCCGTGGTCACCGGTGCCGCCAGCGGCATCGGCAAGGCGGCCGGCCGGCGTTTCGCAACCTATGGCCTGAGCGTCTGTCTTATTGACCTGCCCGGAGAAAACCTGGATGCCGCCGTAGCGGAAGTTTCTGCGGTAGCGTCTGACGATAAGCAGTACATTTGCGGAATACCAACGGATCTCTCCGATGCCGATCAAATCCGTCAACTCCACGACCATGTCATGGGCCGCTTCGGCAAAGTCAATTTCCTGATGAACAATGCCGTCACCCGCATCGGCCGGGGGCACGGGGCGGAGTTGGCTGAGTGGCGCCAGGCCATGGAGGTCAATTTTTGGGGGGTGGTTAACGCCGTTCGCGCCTTTCTGCCCGGAATGCTGTCGATGGACGAACCCGGGATAATATTGAACGTTGGCTCCAAACAAGGCATCACCAACCCGCCGGGCCATCCCATCTACAACATCACCAAGTCCGCCTTGAAGACCTATACCGAATCCCTTGAGCATGAAATACGCTCCGATCCGGATAACCAGGGTGAGAATTCATTATCCGCTCACCTGCTGGTCCCCGGCTGGACCACCACCGGAGACAACCCCCACCAGGAGGGCGCCTGGCTGCCGGACCAGGTTGTCGATTTCATGGTTGAGGCTCTGGATAGGGGTGACTTTTATATCCTCTGTCCCGATGGCGAGGTGACCACCGAAATGGACCACAAGCGGATACTTTGGGGCGCCCAAGACATAACCGAGAGCCGCCCGCCCTTATCGCGGTGGCACCCGGATTATGCGGAACGGGCAAAAAAGAAATGTTCTTAAAGACCGCCACATAATGCTTCCGAAAACCGTGCCAGTTAACGGTCCGTCGCCTGTGGCGGTGTGCGCGAGAGGGCGGCGATCTCGGCATACAGGTCTTCCGTCATCGCCACCTCAAGCGCCTGCAACGACGGTTCCAGTTGTTGCAGGCTGCGCCCGCCGATAATCGGGCAGGTGACGGCCGGATGCGCCGCCGCCCAGGCAACAGCCAGGGATACGGGGTGGGTTCCTTGATCCATGGCCAGGGCGGTAAAGGCTTCGGCGACATCGAACACCCAGTCCTCGCCGTAGCGTTCCCTATATTGCCGGTTGCTCAACAGGCGCCCGGCCTCCGGCCGCTTGTCTTTGCCGTATTTGCCGCTGAGCAGGCCGCCGCCGACGGGAGAATAGGTGATAACGCCCAATCCTTCGGCCTGGGCCAGGGGGAACAGTTCGACTTCCGCCTGGCGCTTGACCAGGGAATACATGGGCTGGATGACATCGAAACGCGGCCAGTTGTTTTTCTCGGATATACCGAGCCCTTTGGCGACCTGCCAGGCCGCATAGTTGCTGGCCCCGAGATAGAGGACCTTGCCGTCGGCAACCAACTTTTCGAGCGCCCGCAGGGTTTCCTCCAACGGTACCTCCGAATCCCAGCGGTGCATGAAAAGAATGTCCAGCCGGTCGGTGCCGAGACGCTTCAGGCTGGACTCGACGGCATGGAGGATGTGCCGCCGGTTGCCGCCGCGGGCATTAATGTCGTCCTCTATCTGTCCAAAGCATTTAGAGGTGAGCACCAGGTCGTCGCGGCAATCCCTGATAAGGGAGCCGAGGATGGTTTCCGCCTTGCCCTTCGAATAGGCGTCGGCGCAATCGATGAAGTTGATGCCGGCATCACGACAGGCCTTGAACATGGTTGCCGATTGTTTCTCATCGGCATCGCCGCCAAACGACATGGTGCCGAAACAGAGGGCGGAAACCTGTACGCCGGTGCGGCCGAGTTGTTTGTATTGCATCCCCTGATCTCACAAGTTCGGTGACCGCCAGGCTGCCGGTCACCCATTGATTGACGATATCTTTTTTTAGGGCTTCAGACCTGGGTCAGGCCGAAATCCTTGAGCAGTTCGATGAGTAAGGCGCCGCTGTTTTCCCGGTGCTGGCGATGAATGCGCCGGGCTTCGTCGGCGTCGCGGCGGCTGATGGCATCGACGACGGCGGCATGATCGGCAGTAGACCTGGCCGGTTTCGGCCGTAGCTTCAAGGTCAGCATGCGGCAGCGGTGGGATTGATCCATGAAGTTGTTGACCAAGGCCTGTATCCGCGAATTGCCGCAATAATCGAGCAGCAACCCATGAAAGCGCTCATCGGCCTCGGCCCAGGCTACGAGATCGTCCTTTTTAAGGGAGTCATCCATGTCGGCGACGGCACCCTTTAATTTCGCGATCTCCCCGTCACTCAGCCCCTTGTCGGCCACCAGACCGGCGGCCGTCGACTCCAGGGAGGTCAGAATATCGTAGATTTCCCGCATATCTTCGGCTGAGATCGGCAGCACGCGCATGCCATGACGCGGGCGGATTTCAACGAGACCTTCGTTGGCCAGGCGGATCAGGGCCTCGCGGGTCGGCGTGCGGCTCATATCCAACTGTTCGGCCAGTTCCTGTTCGGTTGCCTGATACCCCGCCGGCATCTTGTTTTGCAGGATTTGCTCCTTGAGTTCCTGATAGGCGATGTCAACGTAAGACGCCCGCGGTGCCCCACTGGCGCCGTTATCGGACCCCTTCGCCTTGGCGTTTGCTTGCTGACGTCTTGCCATTGTAAAAACTGTTCCCCGTTTCAGCCGGTGTTATACCGACTCTGACTTCCTCTTTATTACTAATTGTCTGATCTTAAGGCAACGCAGGCGCCTGTTTCTGCTGATCGGTATACGGCTTCCTCGATCTGAATATTCTTAAGATAGTCCCGTGCCGTGTTCATCAGCGGCGTCCCGCGTATCAGATGATCGACCACGTGCTGCTGGATGCTGCGCACGCAATCGCCGGCAAATTCTATATTTTCCCAGTCATAGCTGACGGCTTGTTCATCGTTGCTGTCATGGCTGCGCAGGAATATGTCGCCGTCGCCTGTCAGACGGGCACTGGCCGCCGATCCCTCGATCAGCATTTCACCATGCACCAGACGCCGGTTTTCCGCCTTATGGTCAACCAGACGGTTGGCGTCGAAAAGTCCCCGGGTCCCGTTCTCGAAATTGAACAGGACGATGCCGGAATCTTCACCGGCGATGACCGGATTGAGTTTTCCTAATTGAGCGAAAATGGAGGAGACCTCGCCAAACAGAAAGCGGAAGACGTCGATAACATGGATTCCGGTTTCATGGATCAGGAACCGTTCCATTGTCTGGAAATAGGGCTGCCGGTTGAGATAGGCTTCCGGCCCCTGGCCGTCACCGGTCCTGAGCCAGAAGGAAACCTGATAGAGGTCGCCGAAAACGCCCTCATCGATCATCGATTTAAGCTGCCGGAACCAGGGCATGAAACGAAAGTTTTCGTGGATGACGACGGTGGCGCCTTTGGCCTCGATATCGGCAACCAGGGACTGGGCATCGGCCAGGGTCGGCGTGAACGGCTTCTGGCAGATGACCGTCAGGTCATGGTTGAGGGCGGCCCGCACATAATCCGAATGGGTTACCGGTGGCGTAATAATATCCAGGATGTCCAACTCGGTTTCGTTGAGCATGGCTTCCAGATCGTCGTAGACGGCGGGAATGTTATAGCGTTTAGCGTAATCCTCAGCATGCGACCGGGTCCGGTTAAACACCGCAACAAGATCGACCTCCTCGATTTTGCTCCAGGCATTGTATTGGAATTGGCTGAAATAACCGGCGCCGGTCGTTGCTACACGTAATTTTTTGCTCAATATTTTTTCCTAGATCGCCAATCGGTTGCTGCCATTCTACAGACTATCATTTAACGCCGTATAGACAGCATTGAAAATCGTCTCGGTGCTGGCACCGCCGCCAAGTTCAAACGGCACCAAAGAGCCGTCTTCAAAAGCCTTATCGACGGCGGCGATAAGCAAGTCGGCAGCCTGCGTACAGGTTTCCATAGTATGGGTTTCCCCCAGCCATTCCAACATCAAGGCGGCGGACAGGATCATTGCCGTCGGATTGGCCTTGCCGGTGCCGACGATGTCCGGGGCAGTGCCATGACAGGGCTGGAAAACCGCATGCTTGTCGCCGATATCGGCCGACGGCGCCATGCCCATGCCGCCGATCAGGCCGGCGCCTATGTCAGACAGAATGTCGCCGAACATGTTTTCCGTGACCAACACGTCGAAATCCCAGGGATTGCGCACCATATTCAGCGCCGTTGCGTCGACATAGGCGTGATCGGCGGTAATGTCATCATTGAGCGCCGCCCGTTCGTCGAAAATACTGCGGAAAAAGGCGAAGGAACTGAAAACATTGGCCTTATCGACACAGGTCACTTTTCCGGGATGCCCTTTGTTCTTGCGTTTCCGGGCCAGTTTGAAGGCATAATCAAAGAGTCTCTCAGAGGCATCCCGGGTGATAACCAGGGTATCCTTGGCTATTTGGTCGTTCACTATTTCACCTTTGCCATGGGAAGCGAACAGGCCTTCGGTCGATTCCCGCACCAGCACGAAATCGAGGTTGCTGGCACGCGGATCGGCCAGCGGCAGGTTGATGCCGGGGATCGCCCGCACCGGGCGGATTCCGGTATAAAGGTCCAGGTCAAAGCGCAGATCCAATTGCGGCGAGATTTCCGTGCCGTCCGGATAACGCACTTCAGGAAGACCCATGGCACCCAAAAGAATGGCGTCGGCGCGTTCTGTCATCTTCTTTGAACTGTCGGGAAAGGCCGCCCCGGTATCGCGATAGAGGCCGGCCCCGGCAGGGACGGTTTCAAATTTGAGGCCAAAGCCGCCAACCTTTGCCGCCACATGGGATAACAAGTCTTCACAAGGTTTGGTGATTTCCAGGCCAATCCCGTCTCCCGGTAAGACCGCAATTCGAAAATCCGAAGGTTGGGTCATGGATTCGCTCCGTTGATTTGATTATCTGCGTTGAAATACAGGCTGCCATCGAGTTCCCAGTGAACCGGCGGGTTCCCCGCAACAGGCGACGGAAAACTGGCGATACTGTCCCCCAACAGGCAGCCAAGGTAAGCCGTCTTAAGATCCGGTCCACCGAATGCCAGGCTGGTGATATTCCTGAGACGGGCCCCGGGCAGGGTGTCCAGGTGGCTGCGGCCCAGATTGGCATCCTGGAAAGCCTGTTCCCGGATGGCCAGTTCTGCGGGGTCGTAATCTTCCAGGATAATCGTCTGCTGACCGTCCGTATCGATATGAATGACCCGATTGCTGAGAATACCGGTTACCCAGATACCCCCTTCCCGGTCCTGGATGACGCCATCGGGAAAGGTGCCGCCGCCGAATTCAGCGATGGTTTTTTTATCACTTAGACTGCCGTCCATCTCAATGGTGAATTGGCTTAGCCGCCGGGCGAAGGTTTCAACGGCCAGCAGCGAGGCCCCGTCGAGCGTGACCAGGCATTCGTTGGTGTACCCCAGGTTATCGGCGGCGATGCGGGCCCCGTTCAGGTCGGCAAGAATAATAAAGCCGTCGCTGACATCGGCCCGGTAGCCCAGCGCGCGGGGCTGCAGGCGGGTGCTGACGGTGATCCAGATGCGTCCCTTTTGATCGCGATGCACATAATTGGTCGGCGGCAGGGGAATGCCGTCGACCTCCGTCAGAAAGGGTTCCAGGGTTCCGTCTTTATGCAGGTGGAAAACACCGCCGTCTTCGTCACCAAGATGGGCAATCAAAAATGAACCGTCATCCATCAGGCAGAAGCCGTTGGGCTTCAGATCAAAACCCGCATTCAGGGCCAATAGGTTTTTGATCTCGCCATCCGGTGATAAAATAGAAATGCCGCCCTGCCAGTTGGATGCGAACAGGTGGCCGCTTCGGCAGGTCTGTACGCATTCGGGGCGCTGAAGGCCGGCCCCTATAAAGTCTATTTCCTTGAGGTCTATGGCCTTCACTCTGTCCACCTGAATCTTATGACTTTGATTAAATTTCAGCTTTTGTAGAAGGAACGGCAAGTTTTTCCGTTATGGGCATTCAAATCTCAATTAATTGTCCTAATCGATGGCCTGTGATGCAAACATTGTAGACTCATATCGGTAATTATGCAATAATGTATACGTTAATGTCTTAATTAAAGCATTCAATATTTTTGGTAGAGACATAAACAAGCGTTACAGACACTGCGTTTTTCACACGTGGACTCCGAGCCGGGATCACCACCCGAAAACCGTTGAACGTGATCGCGGAACGACAATTGGAAACTGATTTAGGAACCATAGGAGGCGACTTATGAAGAAAATCTACCTCATGACGGCCATGGTAATGGGTGCGACTCTTGCGCTTGGAACCACGCTGGCTCAGGCTGCGGGCAAATATCCTGCCCGTGACATCACCACTGCGGTGGTCTGGGGTGCTGGTGGTGGAACCGACGTTTGCAACCGCACCATCATGGCCGAAATGTCGAAAGTCCTTGGCACCAACATCAACGTCATCAACAAGACCGGCGGCGTCGCCGGATCGATCGGTATGAACTATGCCAAGAAACAGGCCGCCGACGGTTATACGCTGGTTGGCCTTTCCGAATCCAACGTGACATCAGCCGTGCAAGGTGGTTTTACCGATAAATTCACCAAGGTCTGGCATCCGTTTATCGTCGGCGGTTCGCCGGACGTGATTTCGGTTACGCCCAGCACCGGCATTAAGAACTTCAAGGATCTGATCGCGGCTGCCAAAGCCAAGCCCGGAACGATCAAGGCTTGCGCCAGCGGTGCGGGCTCGATCCACCACCTGAACCTGCTGGCTGTTGAAGACGGCACCGGTGCCAAGTTCCACTTTGTCCCGTACAAAGGCTCGGCCCCTTGCCAGAACGCCGCCTTGACGGGCGAGATGAACGTCGTCGTCACCTCGGTCGCCGAACAGCAACAGCTGATCAAAGGCAAGAAGTTCATCCCGGTAGCCATGCTGGTTCCGGATGCTTTCACCATCGGCGGCTTCGGCACCATCCCGTCGGCTTTTGCTGATTTTCCGAAGCTGAGCAAATTCCTGCCGATCATGCAGGCCATTGGCTTCGCCATTCGTAATGACGCGCCGGCCGAAGCCAAGAAGGTTCTCGGTGATGCCTTCGCCAAAGCCATGGCCAGTGACGCCCTGAAGAAATTTGCTGCGTCTAAGTACTATGTGCTTTCGGGCAAACACGGCAAGGACGCCCAGAAAGTGTTCGATTCCCTGGAATCCCAGTTTACCTGGAAGCTCCATGAATTGGGCGCCGCCAAATACAGCCCGGCGAAGTTCGGTATTCCAAAACCGTAACTTCTAAATACAAGGGCAAAGACAGGGAGCAAGAGTCGGTTATACCTCCCCCCTACTAATGACTCTTGCTCCCTTTTTCCTTGGCTAACCGGACTATTCATTGTCGACTACAATTGCGCCTTAAACAGGTCCCGGATCGTCGGAAGTACGGATGATGGACAAGGACAAACTCCGCAAAGCAGATTTCAAAACAGGCGTCACCTTGATTTGGTTTTGCCTGTGGTTCTTGTCGGTCACCTTCCTCTTCATGCCGTTTAAGGAAACCTACGGCGGTGTGGAAAACGTCTGGTACGTATCCCCGTGGATTTTTCCGGCCGTTGTGCTCACGCTCCTCCTGCTGCTGTCGCTCATCCTCACCGCAAATGCCATCCTTCGCCGGGGGGCTCGAGACGTCATCGAATTTCCCGACGGCACTCCCGGCAGCTTCAGGTTAACCCCCATCGGAACCTTCATGATGCTGGTGCTGGTCATCGGTTCTGCCGCCGGGCTCTGGTACCTGATCATCAATATCGAGGATAAGATCCGGTACACCATTGACGAGGCAAAATGGCTCGCCGATCCCTCGACGGCGCAGATCTTCAGCTGGTCCGAACCCATTTCAGTGGCCTCTTTGGTTTGTGTCGGGCTTGTATTTTTCGTCTCAACCGTCGTCCTGGCCATTTCAACGGCCCGCCGCCGCAGGCAAGCCGCAGGCAGCCTTTTGGCCGGCAGTGAAAAAGGATTGGACAGTTCCCTGATTTCCTTCGGCATCATCACCCTGTTGTTTTGCGAACTGGTGTATGTGCTGGTGCCGAATATCGATTTTTTTGTTTGCGTCTTATTGTTCCTCACCGTTTTCACGGCGGCCTTCTATGTCGAAGGGGTCAATATCATCCGCGCCTCGATGGGCAGCTACCTGGCCATTGGTGCGGTTGTCCTGGTGGTTTTCCTGACCGGCCTTGACGGTCTTATTGATGCCGGCTACCCGCATCTGACGGACTTGGTCGTACTGGCGGCGACACTTGCCGCCATGGTTTGGCTCTGGCGGCAACTGGCCGGCGAACCGCAGCAACAAAAAAAGTTCCGGACCTGCCTGCTGGTTTCTTGGGCGACGCCTTTGATCCTTTTGCCGGTGTTCCGCTTCGGCCTGCTGGTGCCCCTGCCGCATGAGGGTGCCGTCATCGATCTCATGCATCAGATCAAGTATTTGCTGAACTGATCAGGGACTGGGTGGCATATGGAACTATTTGATTTCTTCTTTCAGTTTACGGGCTTTGTCTCCGACCGCATCGGAGCCTTTGGCGGCATGCTCTGGAACCTGATGACCCTTCCCAACATGCTGGTCCTGTTCGGCTCCACCATCCTCGGCATTATCTTTGGCGCCATGCCCGGGCTGACGGCCACCCTCGGCGTCGCCCTGTTAACGACGCTGACTTACGGCATCGACCACAACACGGCCTTCATCGCGCTCTTGTCCATCTATGTCGGCGCCGTTTACGGCGGTTCCTATTCGGCCATCCTGCTCAACATACCGGGAACGGCGGCAGCGGCGGCCACTGCCGTCGACGGATACCCGTTGGCGCTGAAGGGCGAAGGGGGGCGGGCCCTGGGCATGACGACGACGGCATCGCTGATCGGCACCATCTTCGGCCTGCTCTGCTTGGTTCTCATTTCTCCGGTGATTATCGACCTGGCTTTGAATTTCACCACCTTCGAAAAATTCTGGCTGGCCATGTTCGGCATCATTATCAGCGGCACCCTGACCAGCAAGGATCTCGTCTATAAAGGCTGGATCGCCGGCCTCATCGGTCTGTGGCTGTCAACCATCGGCCAGGAACAGTTACAGACCTTCCCCCGGTATACCCAGGATATTCCCGACCTTCAGGGTGGTATTGCTGTCGTGCCGGTTTTGATCGGCGCCTTCGGCATCCCGCAGATCATCAAGGTGCTGGGCTATAAGCTGGGCGAAGTGAAGCCGATGGAGTTGAAACGGATTCTGCCGGAATTCCGCACCATTGCGCGGAATATGCACCATATCCTGCGCTCGTCGAGCATCGGCGTCTTTATTGGGGCGATCCCCGGCATCGGTGAGGATATCGCCGGTTGGGTTTCCTATGGTGTCGCCAAGAACACCTCGAGCCACCCGGAAACCTTCGGCAAGGGGGAAGTGACCGCCGTCGTCTCGACCGAGTGCGCCAACAACGCCTGTATCGGCGGCGCCCTGATTCCACTGCTGACCCTCGGCATTCCGGGCAGCCCGCCGGCGGCCATGCTGCTCGGCGCCCTGATGCTGCACAACGTCACGCCGGGCCCGGTGATCGAGCTCGAACATCCCGGATTCATCATGGGCTTTACGGCGATCCTGCTGTTGGCGGCCATCGCCATGTGGATCAGCGGCATGGTCCTGGCCAAGCAGGTGGTCAAGGTATTGCGGATTCCACCGGCCCTGTTCATGCCGGTGATCGGCGTGCTGTGCGTGATCGGCTCCTACTCATTGGGCCTGCAGATGGTCAACCTTTACCTCATGGTCGTTGTCGGTATCGGTGCTTACTTCCTGACCGAGATGGAATATCCCATCGCCCCCTTGGTCATTGGCGTCATACTCGGTCCCATGGCCGACGAGAACCTGCGCCGCGGCCTGATGGTATCCAGCGGCGACGTCACAGAATTCTTCACCCGCCCGTGGTGCATCGGCTTGCTGATGATCATCGGCCTCACCATTGCCAGCCAGATCCCGGCCATCAAGCGCGCCCGTAAACACCTGTGGGATGGCTTTA
>JADHTD010000072.1 GCA_016776525.1 Rhodospirillales bacterium | reverse complement strand
GGCGGTGCAGACGGACATTCCCTTCAATCCCAATATCAAGGACGGACGCTGCACCAAAGGAATCGATCTGGTCAAAAGCAACTGGGCCAACACCATCGACGAGCCGCCTTTCGAAGCCTATGCCATCACCTGCGGCATCACCTTTACCTTCGGCGGGCTGCGCATCAATACCGACGCCGAGGTGCAGAGCACCGATTACCGCCCGATTCCAGGCCTGTTTGCCGCCGGGGAACTGGTTGGCGGTGTTTTCTACAACAATTATCCCGGCGGTACGGGGCTGATGAACGGTTCCGTGTTCGGCAAGGTTGCCGGACGCTCGGCGGCTGAATACGTCAAACAATAATCGCTGAGTTGCGCCGTCTCATTCGGATATTACGGGGAAGGCCAAGCTTACTTTTAATCCCCGGCCATCTGGACCGTCGGCCAGGGTCAAGGTGGCGCCATGGCCTTCGGCAACTTCACTGACAATGGCCAGGCCTAAGCCGCTGCCGAAGCCGGCACGCTCGTCGAGGCGGACGAACCTCTCCAGAACCTTTTCCTTCATGTCGTCGGGGATGCCGGGTCCGTCGTCTTCAACCTCCAACACCCCCCGGTTCTCCAATTCCGACACCCGCACCGTTATGTGGCTGCCTTTGGGACAGTAATGCAGGGCATTGTTGACCAAGTTATTGAGGGCCCCCCGCAAGAGGACCGGGTCTCCCTCGATGAGGGCAGTGTCACAGTGTTTCTCGAAGCCAAGATCCGATTTTACATCGAGGGCTTGGCGCACATGATCCCGGGTTATGGCTTCCGCAATCTCAACCAAATCAAGGGTGCCCGGCCTGGGAATACCGCCCGATTCCGGGCGGGACCGAGCCAGGGTCAGGAGCTGATTGGCCAAGCGGGATGTTTTCTGCGTTCCTTCGTAAAGTTCCGTCAAAGCCTGTTTGGTTTCGTCATCCTTGACACTTCTCAGGGTCAGCTCCGCCTGGGCCTGGAGAGCCGTTAAAGGGGTTCGCAATTGGTGTGAAGCATTGGCGATAAACTGCTGGCTGCTCTGAACGCTGATCGAAAGCCGTTCGAGCAGTTGATTGAGGGCGGCCACCACATCACGCACTTCCTTCGGCATTTCATGGCGGATCGGACGCAGGTCCTGATAGGACCGCCGCCGGATGGCGTCCTGCAAGGTATGCAGCGGCGCCAATCCGCGGGTCACCCCGACCCAGGCAAAAATGGCGACCAGCCCGATGACCAAGAGGATGCGGACCGTCGCATTGAGGACGGCCTCGAAGATCAGGCGATTGCGTTCAACGCGGGTCTGCACCACCTGTATAATCATCCAGCCGTCAATGCCGCGCCCTTCCACCAAAAAAGAGAGTCCGACGGCGCGCACCGGTTGATCCTGATAGGCGGCGTCGTAAAACAGGGGGATGCCGCCTTCGAGTTTTTTCTTGGCCGGTATTTCCGGAATGTCGGAATGGCCGGTAATGAAGGCATTGCCGGGACCGGTGACCTTGTAAAAAATCCGCTCGTTGGTGGTCGACGTCATCATGGCCAGGGCTTCTTCCGAAACAAGATCACCTTCACTGCCGATAACGTACTCGGAAATACTCAGCGCCAAGGTAACCAGGATTTGGTCGTAAATGCGCTCCGTTGAATTCCTGGCATTGATAAAAGCCTCAAACACCAGGGCTACCGCCATTACCCCCAGGGGCATCAGCAGCCAGGAAATAAGCCGGCGGCGGAGCGAGGTCGGTTGGATAATCATGGGCATTCCAACAGGTAACCCAGGCCCCGGATTGTGCGGATGCTGACACGGGGGTCGGCGATTTTTTTACGCAGGCGGTGAATATAAAGTTCGATGGCGGACAGATTGGCCCCATCGTCAAAGCTGAAAAGGTGCTCCGATATCTGATCCTTGCTGACGACATGGTCATAATGCCTGATGAGGATTTCTAGCACGGCCCGTTCCCGGGGGGTGAGGTCGACCTCCTGGCCGTCGATGGAAACCCGCCGGCTGACCGTGTTAAACGACAAAGGGCCTTTCACATGAACCGGTGATTTTGTCTCTTCTCGGCGGCGCAGTAGGGCCCGAACCCGGGCTTCCAGTTCTTGCAGTTCAAACGGCTTGGTCAGGTAGTCATCGGCGCCCAGGTCGAGCCCGGCAACCCGGTCTTCCAACCCGGCCCTGGCCGTCAAGATAAGAACGGGGGTCGCCTTTTGTTGGCTACGAAGGCTCTTTAAGACATCCAGGCCGTCCATCCCGGGCAGGGTCAGGTCGAGAATAACCAGGTCAAAATCCTGGGTCGCCAATACGTCTTCGGCCAGGGCGCCGTCATCGATCACATCAATGGCGTGATCCATCTGAACCATGGACTGGGAGATCGTTTTCGAGAGACTTTCATTATCTTCAACAAGCAAAATGCGCATGGCTGGGATTATGCCCGTCTTCCGGTCCGCATGAAAGCCGGTCACTGAAAGGTAAATGATAGCTTTCATCTCTAAGCTAATTCCCCATGAGTGACATATGGGTTGCTGTTTGCCCCCTGAAGGCGACGTCAGCCGTATGTCCGTTGCCAAGGTCTCGGAAAAACAGGGAGAGGCCTTGTAATACGAAGATTCTTCATAAGTCGAAAAAAATGGCCGTGAACTTCCAACCTGCGGCCACAATTGAGGAGGAGTAGTTAATGGGAAAGATACTTAAAGGCACAATCTACGGATTGGCCGTTGCGGCGGTTGCCGGATTGGGATTTCCGGCATCCGACGCGAAAGCTGCCGATCTGAAAGGCAAAACCATTTCCTGGATGATTCCGTTTAAGGAAGGCGGTGGCTCCGGACGCTGGGCGCGCTTTATGACCCCGCTTCTTGCGAAACATACGGGTGCCAATATCCAGCTTAAGTTCGTGCCGGGTGGCGGCTCCACCAAGGGTGCCAATCTCTATGCGTCCCGCGCCAAGGCCAACGGCCTGGAAGTGTTCGGCACCTCCGGTTCGACCCAGTTCCCGTTCCTGCTGGGCGATAAAAGGGTGAAATACGATTACGGCAAGTGGCGGCCGCTGCTGGCCTATGCCACGGGCGGTGTCGTTTACATCAACCCCAAACTTGGCGTCAAAACGGCGGCCGACCTGGTCAAGAAGAACCCGGCCATGAAATACGGCTCGCAGGGCGCCACCTCGCTCGACCTGGTACCGCTGCTGGCCTTTGAAATGCTGGGCCTGAACGTCAAAGCCGTATTCGGCATGAAGGGCCGTTCGGCCGGCCGCAAGGCTTTCATGACTGGTGAAACCGAGATCGATTATCAGACCTCCTCGGCCTATCTGTCGAAGGTCACCCCGCTGGTCAAGGAAGGCAGCGCCATTCCGATCATGTCCTGGGGCGCGCTGGACGCCAACGGCAACCTGACCCGCGATCCGACCTTCCCCAACCTGCCGCATTTCGCGGAAGTCTATAAACAGGTCAAGGGAAAAGCGCCGTCCGGCGCCTGGTTCGACGCCTGGAAGGCCTTCTTCGTCGCCGGGTTCCCGGCCCAGAAGTTCATGGTCGTGCCGAAGGAAACACCGGGTGACATGGTGAAAGCCTATCAGGATGCCCTGACCAAGGTGTTTGCCGATCCCGATTACCTTGCCCAGAAAGACAAGAAAATCGGCAAATATCCGCAAGTCACCGGCAAAGCCGCCGAACTGAAATTCAAGGCGGCGACATCCGTGCCGCCAGCCGCGAAGAAGTGGGTGCGCGACTGGTTGACCAAAAAATACAGCGTCAAATTCTAAGTCCCTGATTATGGGCGGTGGACTTGGTTCACCGCCCATTTTCCTTCTATACATTATTTTATTAAGCTGCTCCCATGTTAGAAGCACTGACTGAAGCCTTTACCATCCTTTTTACCATCCAACACCTGACGTACATGGTGGTGGGGGTTCTCCTTGGCTTGGTGGTCGGGGTTTTTCCCGGACTGGGTGGCATCGTCGGCCTGTCATTGTGCATCCCTTTTCTCCACGGCATGGACCCGGTTTCGGCCCTGGCCATGCTGGTCGGCCTGGTCGCCGTTATTCCGACGTCCGACACCTTTACCTCGGTTCTGATGGGTATCCCAGGATCAAGCGCCTCCCAGGCGACCGTGCTGGATGGTTTTCCGTTGGCCAAAAAAGGCGAAGCGGCCCGGGCGCTGGGCGCCGCCTTTTCGGCATCGCTGTTCGGCGGTCTGTTCGGGGCCTTCATTCTGACCTTTTTCGTATTGATCGCCAGACCGGTCATTCTGTTCTTTACCACGGCCGAACTGTTCATGCTGGCGGTGCTCGGTATTTCCATGGTCGGTGTTCTGTCCGGCCAGAACATCTGGAAAGGGGTGGCGTCCTGCGGCTTAGGGCTGGTCATCGGCGCCATTGGCGGGGCGCCGGCCACCGGCGAATGGCGGATGACCTTTGACATTAATTACCTGGCCGACGGCATCCCCCTGGTCGTCGTCGGCCTGGGCGTCTTCGCCTTTCCGGAAGTGGTCGACCTGCTCCGCAAATCCGGCACCATCGCCAAAGGGGCGACCCTGGGAAAAGGCTGGCTGCATGGATTGCAGGATATGTTCCGAAACCGCTGGCTGTGCCTCCGGTGTGCCGGTATCGGCACCCTGATCGGGGCCATCCCGGGGCTCGGCGGGTCGGTCGTCGACTGGATCGCCTACGGTCATGTGGTGCAAACGTCAAAAGACAAATCAAAGTTCGGCACCGGTGATATCCGCGGCGTGCTGGCCCCAGAATCCGCAAACAACGCGAAGGAAGGCGGCGGCTTGATCCCGACCCTGCTGTTCGGCATCCCGGGCAGTGGTTCCATGGCCGTCTTTATCGGCGGCTTAATCCTGATCGGCCTGGAGCCGGGCCCCCGGCTTTTAACGGCTGAACTGCCGACCACCTATACCATCGTCTGGACACTTGCGTTTGCGAACGTGGTCGGCGCCGGTCTTTGCCTGTTCCTGTCGCCGGTCATCGCGCGGCTGACCACCATCCGCTACCACCTGTTGGCGCCGTTTATGTTGATGGTCATATCCTTTGCCGCTTTCCAGGCCAGCCGCGATCTGATGGATTTTATCGCCCTGGTCCTGATCGGCCTTCTGGGCGTTGGCATGAAACGCTTCGGCTGGTCGAGGCCGGCCCTGTTGATCGGCTTCGTGCTGGCCGATCAGGTCGAGGTCTACCTGTATCAGGCAATCCAATTTCATGAATGGAGTTTCCTTACCCGGCCCGGCGTCATTGTGCTTGCCATTATCACCGTTATTTCCGTCTTCCTCGGAGCCCGCAACAAGCCGCAAGCGGAAGAAGAAGTCCATGATGTGACGAGTGTCCATGCCGCCGATTTGAGGCCGCAACTGATATTCTCCGGTTTCGTCGGAATTGTGTTCCTGTACGCCCTGTATGATTCAACCAAACACAGCACCCTGGGTTCCGTCTTCACCATGGGCGTCGGCGCCGTCATGCTGGTCGCCGCCATTTTTGTGATAAAGGGTGTCTGGCAGAGCGGCGGTGAACAAAACACATTCAATTATGATGAAGAGCGCCCAGGCGTCGCCTCCTTTAAAGTGCCCGAGAAAGGCATCTGGTATTTCCTGATCTGGATCATTGGGCTGTTGGGTTTAACGGCGCTGACCGGTTTTTTCATCGCTTTGAATGTTTTCTTCGTCGCCTTCCTCAGGCTGGAAGCAAAAGCGACCTGGGTCCGGACCGTTGTCCTGACCCTTATGGCGGACGCCATATTGATGTTCCTGTCTTGGCTTATGACCCTCGACCTGCCTTGGGGGCTGCTGCAACACAAAGTCATAGACCTTCCGTGGCCCATCGGTTCGATATAGGTTTCGTTGTAGGAAAAAAAATGACCAAACAAACAGCCATTCCCTGCGTCATGATGCGCGGCGGCACATCGCGGGGCCCTTACTTCCATTTGAAGGATTTGCCGGACGATGCCGATACCCGGGACCGGGTTCTGTTGGCCGCCATGGGGTCGCCCCATCCCCTGCAAGTCGACGGCATCGGCGGCACCGAATCCGTCACCAGCAAAGTTGCCATGGTCGGGCCGTCAACGGTCGAAGACTGTGACGTCGACTACTTTTTTGCCCAGGTCTCCGTCGATCAACCGCTGGTCGATACCGGACCGACCTGCGGCAACATGTTGTCGGGCATCGGCCCGTTTGCCATCGAAAGCGGTCTGGTCGAAGCCGACGATGGTGAAACCGTCGTTCGCATCCACAGCGTCAATACAGGCGCCAAGACGGACGCCGTCGTTCAGACGCCGGGGGGCGTCGTCGACTACGAAGGCGATACGGCGATTGACGGTGTGCCGGGAACGTCGGCGCCGGTCCTGCTAAGGATGCGGGAAGTGGACGGGTCCAAAACAAACGGCCTGCTGCCGACCGGCAAGGCTCGGGAGGACATCAACGGCATCGACGTAACCTGTATGGATGTGGCTATGCCGATGGTCATTATGCGGGCGGCGGATTTAGGCGTAACGGGCTTTGAGAGCAAAGAGGAACTGGATCAGAATAGCGACCTGATCGAACGCTTTGAGGTTATCCGGATGGAGGCCGGCCGCCGCATGGGGATGGGCGATGTTACCGGCAAAGTCACGCCGAAAGTCGGCCTGCTGGCCGCCCCCCGAAACGGGGGGTCTATCACGTCGCGGTATTTTGTGCCGCAGAATTGTCATCCGTCGCATGCGGTTACCGGCGGCATCTGTGTCGCCACCTGCGCCGTCATGGAAGGCACGGTTGCCGACGGACTGAGCGTGGTGGAAAGAACCCCCATAGAGCAGATCACCATCGAACATCCCCTGGGCGATATGTTTGTTGAACTTTCCGTCGATGGGCACGGCCCCGATATGACCTTCGGTTACGGCGGCATCACCCGCACGGCCCGGCCCATATTTGTAGGCAGTATCCTGGTTCCGGCCGCAATCTGGGACGGGCGCTGACGGGTTATGGCCACCGACAAGTCGCCCGCCGGTCCCGATCAATCTGACAGCGTGCAGTTTATTGATGCGGACGCCGTCCGGTCATTCGTCGGCTCCGTATTTGCCGCCTGCGGCCTCTCCGAAGACGATGCCGGAACCTGCGCCGACGGCTTGGTCGAAGCGGACCTGCGTGGCGTCTGGTCGCACGGGGTTGCCCGGGTTCCCATGTACGTAGAGCGCCTGGTCAACGGTGTCGCCAAGGCCGCCCCCGATATCCGCGTCGAACGGGTGGCCCCGGCTGCCGCCCTGGTTGACGGGGATGATGGGCTCGGTCTCGTCGTCGCCCCACGGGCCATGGATGAAGCCATCACTATCGCCCAGGAAGCCGGAGTCGGTTTGGCCGGAGTCCGCAACAGCGGCCATTTCGGCATGGCAGCAGTCTATGCCAAGCAGGCGGTTGCAGCAGACTGTCTCGGTTTCGTTCACACCAATGCCTCAGCGGCCCTACCGCCCTGGGGCGGCGCACGGGCTCTGCTGGGGACCAATCCCTTTGCCTTTTCTGCACCCACTGGGGACGGTGCGCCGTTCCTCATCGACATGGCCATGAGCAACGTGGCCCGCGGTAAACTCAAGTTCGCGGCGCAAAGGGGGGAAGCGATTCCCGAAGGCCTGGCGCTTGATAAGGATGGCCAGCCTACCACCGACGGCGCCGCCGCCTTTGAAGGCGTGGTGCTGCCGTTCGGCGGTGTGAAAGGGGCAGCCCTTTCCTGGATGAACGACGTTCTGGGCGGTGTCTTTACAGGCGCCGCCTATGGGGGCGACGTGGCCAACCCGTTTACCGGTCTGGACCGGCCGCAGAATGTCGGCCATGTGATGATCGCCATGCGGGCTGACCTGTTCATGCCCCTCGCCGACTTTGAGGAGCGCATGACGGATTTGGCCCAACGGGCCAAGGGGTTGCCCAAGGCGGAAGGTTTTGAGAGCATCCTTGCGCCGGGCGAACCCGAAGAGCTAAAAGCGGCCCACAACCGGGCGCGCGGCATCCCGCTCACCGCCGATGTGCGGGCCGCCTTGCAAGATGTCGGGGTGGCGACCGGCGTTGACTGTCTCTTCGGCGAAACGGTGTAAGGAAGTCACAATGAAACTTCTCATCCTACCCGGTGACGGTATCGGACCGGAACTCTGTCAGGCGGCGGAAAAAGTTCTCAAGGCCCTCGATACCCGGTTCTCCCTCAACCTCCAATTCGAACATGCCCTGATCGGTTTCGACAGTTTGGAGAAAAACGGGTCCACCTTACCGGACGCCGTTATCGAGATGGCCCGGCAGGCCGACGGCGTTGTCCTCGGCCCCGTTTCTCATGCCGACTATCCGCCGAAGGAGCAAGGCGGCATCAACCCGTCCGGCGGCCTGCGGATGGCCTTGGACCTGTTCGCCAACATCCGCCCGTCGGTGGCTTTCAAAGGCGTCGATTGCCTGGCCCCGGATATGGACCTGATTATTGTGCGTGAAAATACCGAAGGCTTTTACGCCGACCGCACCATGTTTGCCGGATCGGGCGAGATGATGCCGGACCCGGACCTGGCCCTGGCCGTGCGTAAGATTTCCCGGGAAGGATCACGCCGGGTGGTCGAGGCCGCCAGCAAGCTGGCCCTGGGGCGGCGAAAGAAACTGACCATCGTGCACAAAGCCAATGTGCTCAAACTCAGCGACGGCCTGTTCCTGGACGCCGCCGATGAGGTTTTGAAGGATTTTCCGGAAATCGAGGCCGACGACGAGCACGTGGATGCCATGGCTTCCCTGTTGGTCCGGGAACCCGGCTCCTTTGACGTTATCGTCACCACCAACATGTTCGGCGATATCCTGTCCAACGAGGCCGCCGAACTGTCCGGCGGTTTGGGCCTCGGTGGCTCGATCAATGCCGGGCATGAGCATGCCGTCGCCCAGGCGGCCCATGGATCGGCGCCGGATATCGCCGGTCAGGATTTGGCCAACCCGGTGGCCCTCATAAAATCCACCGGCATGCTGCTCGACTGGCTCGGCCAGCGCCACGGCCGGAACGATTTCGGGCAGGCTGCTGCGGCCTTGGATGAAACCGTCAAGGGGGTGCTCAAAACCCCGGAAAGCCGGACCCGGGATCTTGGCGGGGTGCTGGGCACCAAGGCCTTTGCCGCCCTGCTGGCACAGACACTTTCGGACGCTTAACAAAGATGGCCAAACAAGCCATACCCCAACAGCGCTCCTGGAAACGGCGGCTGGTTGCTTTGGGCGCCGGGGCCGCCGGCGGCTATGTTTTTTATCATTTCAACCTGCCCTTGCCCTGGATGCTGGGGGCCATGTCGGCGTGCCTCATACTGGTCCTGTTCAACGCCCCCTTACAGGGTGACCGGCAACTGGCCCAGGTCATGCGAATAGTCCTCGGCGTCGCCATCGGCAGCGCCTTTACGCCGGCCGTTTTCGGCCGGGTTGAAGAGATGGCCATCAGCCTCTCGTTTGTTTTGCCCTATGTCGTCCTCATGGGCGGCTTTGGATACCTCTACTTCCAGAAAGTCGCCGGTTTCGATAAACCGACGGCTTTTTTCTCGTCCATGCCCGGCGGCCTCCAGGACATGATCGCCATGGGCCATGACCTTGGCGCCAGCGAACGGACGTTGGCCCTGGTGCATGCAACCCGGATATTGGTTTTGGTTTTCCTGTTGCCCTTTTTTATTCAATGGGTGGGGGATGTGGAACTCGGCGCCCGTTCGCAGAGCGGTATTTCACTGCTTGATCTGAGCGTGTGGGATTACGGCGTTCTGACCGCCTGCGGGTTGTTTGGCTGGTATGTGGCGGCGCGCCTTAAAATCAGCGGCGCCACCGTGGTTGGCCCGATGATCGTCAGCGCCATAGTCCATATGGCGGGATTGACCGAAGCCAGGCCGCCGATTGAATTGACCAATCTGGCTCAGTGGGCCATTGGCGTCCACATAGGCTGTATGTACCTGGGGAGCACGACCCGGGAGATCGGCCGCATTGTCACGCAGTCCCTTGGGTTTATCACGCTCATTCTATTGCTGACCCTGGCCTTTACCGCCGTCGTTTCAAGCGTCGTCGATGTCGACCTGGTTTCCGTCATCCTGGCTTTTTCGCCGGGCGGACAAGCGGAAATGAATTTGATCGCCATCGTCTTGGGAGTCGATGTCGCCTACATCGCCCTGCATCATCTTGTGCGGGTGTTTGTCCACATGTTCCTGGGTCCGCAGGTCCATCAGGGGCCGGGTGTGGATGTTGCCATCGCCAGCATGGCCGTAGGCCGTGGCATCGACCCCGTACTTCTTGAA
>JADHTD010000071.1 GCA_016776525.1 Rhodospirillales bacterium | reverse complement strand
AACCAAACGGTTCCGGAAACACCGGAATAACAACCGGTTACGAAGGTTTTTCAGGCCCCTACGGGCTCACAGACACGTGAGAAGTCGTTACTGGAGAGCCGGCCCGGAATCTGTCACCATTTTAACAATCCTAGCCGCTTCCCTTTGCGGCGTTTGAGCCCCCAAGCTCAAAGAGGCAGGCAGGTTCCCCCACCTGTCTTAAATTACCGGGACGCGGCTAAAGCCGCGTCCCTTTTTTTGGGCCGGTCGCGATACCCGCACGCCCTGGAAAAGGCCTTTTTGCGGCCAAAATCGTTCACGCACATGTGAGTGCTTGTTATTGGATTGTGCCCCCGGGATTGAGCACTGTGTAGGCATCCAATATCTCATTCGGTTTAGGGAGTTTTACATGTTCAACCTCAAGAAAATAGGGGCTTTTGCCGCCGTCCTGGCTGTTGCCGTAATGTCTATCGGCTTCACCGCCCAGGCCGCCGACAAAAAACCCGCCGGGGGACCGGAAAGCGTCGCTTATGCCAAAAAGCTGTGGTCGGCGATGGGCGACGCCAAGTTGATCGGCGCTAAGGCCTTTATGACTTCGCCTTACGAAGGCATGGAGCCACATGGTTTCGTTTTAGAAACCATCGACACCATGCTCACCGTCGGCGGCCACACCGGCTTGGTCATCGTCAAGAAGAACTACGGCCCCAAAGGCGTCACCCCGGAACAGGTCGTCGACAACCCGAAAAAGCATCTGGCGGCCGTTACCGTCATGTTCAAGCGGGAAAAAGGTTATGACCCGGAAGACAAGGACTGGTTCTGGGCCAAGTACAAAGCCGACGGGTCGCTCGACAAGAACCCGGCCGGCATGCAATTGGCCGGCAAGGTCGTTAAAGGCGGCAAAGCAGGCTGCATCGCCTGTCATAAGGGTGCGCCGGGCGGCGATATGGTGTTTACCCGCGACCGTTAATTTCCCGTAAGCGGAGGGGTTCCCTTTCCCCGCCGCACGATACAGACGGCAGGACCCTCCTCCTGCCATCAATACTGAGGCGCAGTGTGAAAACTGCGCCTCATTTTTTTTGCAAATCCAGAAAAGCCGTGCCCGCAGGTGTTCGTTCAGGGCTCCGAGGAAACGTATTTCAACAGGTGCCGGTAAAGGTCGGAGACGCCGACCAGCCCCAAAACCTTGCCATCGCCCAGCACCGGCATATGACGGAAGCCTTTCTTCTGCATCAGGTCCAGCACTTCCTGCGGGTGCGTTTCCGGGCGGCAGCCGACCAGCGTCCGGGTCATCAGATCCTTGACCTGCATACCGGCAACCTTATCGCCATGTTGCCAGACGGCCTTGATGATATCGCGTTCCGATATGACGCCGGCCAGAGTGTTGACGTCGTCGGAAACAACCAGAAGACCGATCCGGTTCTCACTGAGGATCCGGGCCGCTTCGGCAATGGTCGTGTCCGGCTCCGTGGTCACCACGGCATTGCCCTTTTCCTCGATGATATCGCTGACGGTGATCGCAGGTGTTTCCATGGCTTCCCAACCCAAACGGGTCCTAACAAAATGGTGCGGAGAAAGAAACCGGGACAAACCGGTTGCAACGGGCCTAGCAAACGGCCCCGTCAATCAACAGGTTATCCCGAAATTCCTCCCCGGGTTTTCCATATTCAACCATATTGGGGTGAAGGGAGTCCAAAAAAAGTCTGTTCCACAAAAAAAGACCTTTATTAAACCCTCTGCCGGATATGGCCATTCCGGGCCAGGGACCTTAAGTTGGCAGTCAACAAACCGGCATTGTGCTGCCTGACTAGACCAAGGGGGAAACCATCCATGACCGACCGCTTAGGCTACCGGAAAATTTTCGGCCTCATCGTGCCGAGCCCGAATACTACCATGCAGCCGGAATTCGACGCCATGCGCCCCGACGGCGTTACCAACCAGACGGGGCGCTTCGATATCACCGATCCCGACAGGATTCCCGAAGCCATCCTGGAAACGGCGGAACGGCTCCGCAGTTGCCGGCCCGATGCCTTAATCCACGGCTACACCATGGAACAAAGGCCCTGGACTCCCGAACAGCATGCCGACTTCAACAGCCAACTGCGCCAGCGGGCCGGGGTGCCGGTGACCCTGGCCTCGGAAGCGGGACCGGCAGCCCTTAGAGCCGTCGGCGCCAAACGCATCGGCCTGGTCACCCCCTTCAAACCGCAGGGAGCGGAAAATGCAAAATTATTTTTCGAAGACCGCGATTTCACCGTCGCCTCCGTCGAAGCCATGAATTTCGAGTCCGCCCTGCACATCCCGCAGGCCCCGGAAGAAGTCATCTTTGAGGCTTTCCGCAAGGTCGACGGCGACGATGTCGATGCCCTGATCCAGGTCGGCGGGGCGCTTTCGGCTTCCAGCCTCAACGAAAAACTGGAAGCCGACCGCGGCAAGCCGGTGATTACCGTCAATGCCGCCACTTACTGGCAGGCGCTGCGCGACAACGGCATCGACGACAAGGTGCAGGGATTCGGGCGGCTGCTGGCGGAGTTTTAAGTTACCCCCTAATCCACCAGCCCCGGATGGTGGTAGTAATGCCACAGGAAACGGGCGGCGGCTGAGCGGTAGGGCCGCCACTTGTTGGCCGTCTTGCGGACCCGTTCCTCGTCCGGCATCTTGCGCATCCGCTTCAGGCGCTTCACCGCATGGCGGATGGCCAGATCGCCAGCCGGCCATACGTCCGGCCTTTTGAGCGCGAACAGCAGATAGATTTCCGCCGACCAGCGGCCGATCCCCTTGGCCGCACAGAGGTGCCGGACGGCCGCCTCATCATCCATCTTGTCGAGGCCATCGAGGTCAAGAGCGCCGCTCAGAACGTTTTCCGCCAGGCCGCGGGCATAGCCGATTTTGCTGCGGCTGAGGCCTACCCCTTTCAAAGCCTCTTCGCTCAAGGCCAGGAACGTCTCCGGGGTCAACGGATCGGCGGCGGCATCGAGGCGGCCGATAATGGCGCGGGCGGCAGCGGCGGAGACCTGCTGGGCGGCAATAATATGGATCAGCCCGGCATAACCTTGCGGGCGGTGGCGCCGGGGCGGCAAACCGCAAACCTCAAAGGCGGCGGCAATATCCGGATCGGCGGCAGCCAGGGCCTCCAGGGCCGGGCGCAGGCTTTTGTCGGGGCGCGGTTCGTCCATCGGTTCAGGTTTCCGGAGAGAGGCGCGGAGTCAGCCCCTGCTCCTGAGCGGCCGTCCAAAGGACCTTCCGGTACCTTTATAGGGCCTGGGAAAATCCTTCAGCAGGTTCTTGACCCGGGCCTGCATCATCGGAATCTTCAGCACGTCGCCGATCCGCCGGTCGAGGAAATCCCAGGTATCGGCATACCCTTCCGACGTATCTGACAGCCAATAGAGCACCGTCGACATATAGACCGGGGCCAGCAGGCCGCGTTTGGTGTAGTAATTGAAATCGGTGGCGGTATCGCCGGCCGCGTACCAGATGGCATTGAGCGTGTTGAAGGTCAGCCTGAGGACGGTGCCGCCGTTGGTCGGCAGGGCCAGATAGGCCAAGACATAACGGACAGCCTCGCGGTGCGGCGTCAGGGCCTCAAGGCGGGCGCGCACACCGGCGGCGACCCGGTCGCGGACCTTCATTTCATCCAAGTCAAGACCGTCCAGGGCCGCCAGCATGCGGCGGTCGGCATATTCCGAGAAATGCTCCGCCACTTCCCGCAAGCCGCCAGGGAAAACCCGCAGGCGCAATTCCGGCTCAAACCCCGCGTCCCGCGTTCCCGCCTCAAGGGCCTTATGGGTCCAGCCGTCGAACGCCACATGCGGCAGTGTCGACAGCAGTATGGCGTCGCGGATATCCTGCTGATCCTGCATGCTCACTCCTAAGCCAATCGCGGCCTTCACCTTACCAGATCGGTTTTGTTTAGGAAAATACCGCTTATCAAAAGGCCTTACCGGGCCGGGGATAAGAGAACCGTTCCCGTCACCACATTGCCCTTGCCTGAGAACTCCAAGGTGTCGAAACTCATCCGCCGGGCAATGGCGATACCGCGGCCATGGGAATCGAAGACCCGGTCGGGATCGATGTCGAGGTAGGATTTCCAGTCGAATCCTTGGCCTTCGTCGGTGATGGTTATGGAAATTTTCTCCCGGTCACACTGCCAATAGACGGTGACGTATTTACCGGTGTTCTGAGGGTTGACCGCCCGCCGGTTGATTTCCTTGACGAGCCTGCCGTTGGCGATGAGGCGCGTTTTCTCTTCATAAGAGATGCCCAGATTGCCGTGTTCGATGGCGTTGATCAGAAGTTCGGAAATACCCAGCACCCGGCTGTCCGGGTCCGGCATCCTGTTGGCCAGGGTGACGGCCAGATCGTTTGCCTGACCCAGGGTTTGAATGAGGAAGCGCCCTTCCGTCATCAGGGCCAGGGTCTCGGCCCGGGACGAGACCTCTTTTTGCAGGGCCCTGTGGTGGTTGTAATCCTCGACCGCCGCCCGGGTGATGGAGAGAACGAGCCCCGGCTCGTAGGGCTTGGTCAGGTAATAATAGGCCCCGGCATCGATGCCTTCGACGATCTCTTTTTCGCTGTCGGCGGCGGTTTGGAAGATCACCGGCAGGCTTTTCAGCGGGGCCTGTTTTTTGATCCAGGCCAATACATCCATGCCATCGACGCGCGGCATGCGGCGGTCGAGCAGGACGACATCGACCGCATCCTGATAATCGACCAGAACCGAGATCGCCTCGTCTCCGTCGGTGGCTTCCAGAACCTGATATCCGGCGGCTTTCAGGTGTGCTTCCAGGAAAAGGCGGTTGGGTTCGGCATCATCAACGACGAGAACGGTATCGGCTTTATTTGTGCTCATTATTATTCCGGCATCATTATCGATATGCAAAGCCAGCCCGGCCCCTTTCCATCCTCCCTGGAAAGGCCCGCGCAGTTCGTAATGTTGTAAAAGTTAATTAGGAGAAATCAAAGAGTTTGTTGAAGCCGGCCAGGATTTTACTTCGAATTTTCATACCCGTCTCCCCTTCCCTGCCGGTGCGGCTGTGTAATGGTTATTGAACCTTGATGGTCATCCTCATTTTCGGATGGATCGAGCAACGGATTTTGACGGTGCCGGCCTTGTCGAACTTGAGCGAGTCGGAACCGCCGGCTTCCTGTAAGCCGATGTTGAATATATGTCCCTTGGTCTTGGAATGAACGTTATGGGTATAACCGTCCTGGTTGACCCAGGTAACGGTATCGCCGACGGCAATAGTCAGGTTCTTAGGGCTAAACTTGTTGCTCTTTTCAGTGACTTTGACCTCGGCGGCCATCGCCGGCATGGCCAGGCCCAAGGCGACAACGGTGGTGAAGGCGGTTAAACGAATGCGAGACATTTCTTTCTTCCCTCTTCCTTGAACACGGTTGCGGGAACCGGGTGCGGTGAAACCTCTGAATGACACGATTGAAGCGTGTCCCTCGAATATTATGTTAATCAGGGGACAAAACTATTCACTCTCAATAACAACTCCGTGACCGCCTTTTGACGGGCCTGAACAGGCCCTCAAAGAACGCTGGCCAGAGTGCCGTGCAGGCCCGTTAGCGGGCCGCCGGAGCGGGTTTGGATGGGACCGGGGCTATGCGGGGAACGGACGGCTTAACGCTCTTCTTCGCCACCGCTGTCTTCGTCGTCGGCAAGGCCGCGTTTCATATCCTCGATAAAGCCGAAGCGGCTGAGGTCGGACATCCGCATCGGATAGAGGGTACCGTCCAGGTGGTCGCATTCATGCTGGACGACGCGGGCATGGAAATCCTTGGCTTCCCGTTCGATGGGCTGGCCGTCGAGGCCGACGCCCCGATAGCGGATATGGGTGTAACGCGGCACCGCCCCCATCATGCCGGGCAGGGAAAGGCAGCTTTCGAAAGCTTCCGCCGTGTCGTCGGCCAGGGGTTCGATTTCCGGGTTGATCAGCACCGTCAACGGCACTTCCCCCTGGTCTTCGTCGAGACCGGCGTCCTGGTAGCGCTCAGCCGCCGCCCGCGCCGCCGGCACGTGGAAGATGACCAGGCGCAGGGGGTAATGCACCTGCGGAGCGGCCAGGCCGACGCCACCGGCATCGGCCAGGGTTTCCAGCATATCGGAAACCAGCACCTTAATGCCGTCAGAGGTCGGGTCTTCGACCGGGTCCGCCGGGCGGCACAGCACCGGGTGGCCCATGCGGGCGATTTTGAGTATGGCCATGGACCTGATTTCCTCCCTAAATAGCCGTCTTCGAAAATGACCGTCAGCGCCATTTTTTGCCGGTTTTGCCTTCCCAATGCCGTATCAATGTGTTAGAAGGCCGCTCCCACTGAGTCGGGAGACATTCCCAAGCAATTGGGAAACACTGTAAAACCATCTGATACCGAGTGAAAGAGAGACGATTAGCCGTGCAAGTACTCGTCCGTGACAACAACGTCGATCAGGCCCTCAAGGTGCTGAAAAAGAAGATGCAGCGTGAAGGCGTCTTCCGTGAAATGAAGCTCCGCCGTTCCTACGAAAAGCCCAGCGAAAAGAGAGCCCGTGAACGGGGTGAAGCCGTTCGCCGTGCCCGTAAGCTGGAGCGCAAGCGCCTGGAACGGGAAGGTTTCTAGGGCCTCCCGGCCCCCCTTCTCCGACATCCCCCAAGGCTTTAAAGATTTAAGCGCACAGTGGGTAACCGCCGTGCGCTTTTGCATGCCTGGAGTCCGGGCAAGCCTTCCTTCAACAAACCCGTAAAAAAAGCGGGCCCCCGGTAAGGGAGCCCGCCTTCCTAAGAACTTAGTGGGAAAAACCGTCTAGCCCAAAGCCTGGACGATTTCTTCCGTCATCTTCTTGGCGTCGCCGAACAACATCATGGTCTTGTCGCGGAAGAACAGTTCGTTGGCCACGCCGGCGTAACCGGACGCCATTGAGCGTTTGATGAACAGCGTCGTCCCCGCCTTTTCCACATCCAGGATCGGCATGCCGTAAATGGCGCTGCTGGGATCCGTTTTCGCCGCCGGGTTGGTGACGTCGTTGGCACCGATGACGAAGGCGACATCGGCGGTGGAGAATTCATGGTTGATCTCCTCCAACTCGAAAACCTCGTCATAGGGCACGTTGGCTTCCGCCAGCAGCACGTTCATGTGCCCCGGCATGCGCCCGGCCACCGGATGGATGGCATAGGCGACATCGACGCCTTCTGCCTTGAGGGTGTCGGCCATTTCACGCAGGGCATGCTGGGCCTGGGCCACGGCCATGCCGTAACCGGGCACGATGATGACCTTCGAGGCATTCTTCATGATGAAGGCCGCGTCGTCGGCGCTGCCCGACTTGACCGAGCCCTGGGGCCCGCCGCCACCGGCCGGACCGGCCACTTCGCCGCCGAAACCACCCAGCAACACGTTGAAGATCGAGCGGTTCATGCCTTTACACATGATGTAGCTGAGGATGGCGCCCGACGAGCCGACCAGGGCGCCGGTGACGATCAGCGCCGGGTTGGACAACGTAAAGCCGATGCCGCAGGCCGCCCAGCCCGAGTACGAGTTGAGCATGGAGACCACCACCGGCATGTCAGCGCCGCCGATCGGTACGATGATCAGGAAGCCGATCAGGAAGCTTAGGGCCACCAACAGCCAGAAGGTGCTTTCCGATTGGCTGGTCGCCAACACCACGATCAGCAAGACGATGGCGGCGCCAATGGCGGCGTTGAGCATATGCTGGCCTTTGAAGACCAGCGGCGCGCCGCTCATGATGCCTTGCAGCTTGGCAAAGGCGATCACCGAACCGGAGAAGGTAATGGCGCCGATGGCCGTGCCGAGGCTCATCTCAATGAGGCTGGCGACGGCGATATCGCCGAATTTACCGATGCCGTAGGCTTCCGGGTTATAGAAGGCGCTGGCCGCCACGAAGACGGCGGCCATACCGACCAGCGAGTGGAAGGCGGCGACCAGTTGCGGCAGGGCCGTCATCTGGATGCGCAGGGCGACCACGGTGCCGATCGAACCGCCGATCAGGATGCCGAGGATGATGCTGCCGAAGCTGACCACGCCCGGGTCCAGCAGCGTCGTGACAATGGCGATAACCATGCCGGCGATACCGAAGTAGTTGCCGTTGCGGGCCGATTCCGGCGAGCTGAGGCCGCGCAGTGCCATGATGAAGCACACCGAGGCAATGAGATAGGCGAAACCTGTTGCTGTAACACTCATCTGTCCGCCCCCTTATTTCTTTTTCTTTTTGAACATGGCCAACATCCGGTTGGTGACGATGAAGCCACCGAAGATATTGACCGATGCCAGGGTCACGGCCAGAAAGCCCATAACCTTTGAGAAGTTCATGTCGGCGGGACCGGCAGCCAGCAGGCCGCCGACGATAATCACCGAGGAAATAGCGTTGGTCACCGCCATCAGCGGCGAATGCAACGCCGGCGTGACGCTCCACACCACGTAAAAGCCGACAAAACAGGCCAGCACGAAGACGGTAAACAGCGACAGGAAACTCTCGCCGCCGCCGCCCTGGCTCAACGTCAGTTGGGCGGCCGATGCCGCCACTTCAGCCGCATCGGCGGCCAGTGCCGCCGCTTCCTTGGCCAAATTGGCGGTATGGTCCGCAATGGTTGCCGCATCCATGGCCCTTACCCCTTCTTCTTCTTCGGCTTCGGCGCCGGTTTGGCCTTCGCCGCAGCCTCTTTAATGGTTTCGTTGGTGATCGCCCCGTCCTTGCAGACCAGGGTTCCGGTCACCGTTTCGTCCTCCCAGTCGATAGTGAGCACCTTGCTCTCTGAATCAACGTGGGGGCTGAGGAAATTGAACAGGTTCTTGGCGTAAAGCGCGCTGGCGTCTCTCGCCAGACGGCCCGGCACGTTGTCGTGGCCGACCAGCTTGACGCCATGCTTGACCACCACCTTGCCCAGTTCCGACAGCGGGCAGTTGCCGCCGGCTTCGACCGCCAGGTCGACGATGACCGATCCCTCGGGCATGGATTTGACCATGTCCTCGGTGACCAGCACCGGCGCCGGACGGCCCGGAATGAGGGCCGTGGTGATGACGATGTCCTGCTTCTTGATGTGCTCGGCGACCACTGCTTTCTGCTTTTCGAAATATTCCGGCGGCATTTCCTTGGCGTAACCGCCTTCGGTCTGCGCGTCCTTTTCCATTTCGGGATCGACTTCGAGGAACTTGCCGCCGAGGCTTTCAACCTGTTCCTTGGTGGCCGGGCGGACGTCGGTGGCGGTGACCACGGCGCCCAGGCGCTTGGCGGTGGCGATGGCCTGCAGGCCGGCGACGCCGACCCCCATGATAAAGACCTTGGCCGGCGGCACGGTACCGGCGGCCGTCATCATCATCGGAAAGGCGCTGCCGTATTCATTGGCCCCGTCGAGAACCGCCTTATAACCGGCCAGGTTCGACTGGCTGGACAGGATATCCATGCTCTGGGCCCGGGAAATCCGCGGCATCAATTCCATGGCGAAGGCGCTGATACCGGCCTTGGCATAGGCCGCCACGTCTTTCGCATTGGTCAGGGCCGACAGGTGGGCCACCAACAGGGTGCCTTTTTTCATCAGGCCCAGTTCGTTGTTGGCGCCGGTCAAAACCGGCCGCTGCACCTTGAAGACGATATCGGCGGACCCGAGAGCGGCTTTCGCATCCTTGGCGATGCTCGCTCCGGCTTCCTTGAATGCCTCGTCGGTGAAGGACGCTTCCTCACCGGCCCCTTTTTCGACGATGACGTCGAAGCCGAGACCAACGAGCTTTTTGACCACTTCCGGCGAGGCGGCGATCCGCGTTTCACCCGGTTGGCGCTCTTTTGGTATGGCAATTTTCATAGTGCTGTTTTCCCAAGATTTCCCGCTCGGTCCTTCCCCCGGGAAAGACCAGCCCGTGTTATGCCCCGAAGCTTCATGATTCTCAAGGTTTGCCTTGAAGTTTTTGGCTCCGGTTTCCGGCCGGAACTTTACCAGTCCTGTCCGGAAACGACTTGTCCGTGGTCAATGCCCGGAAAGGCGGATCAAGAAAACCGCCGGAGCGATTTGGCCCTGGCGGCTTTCATTGGGTTAGGATTGGCAACCGGATGCACTTGTTCCGGTTTCCATCAAAAATCAGTCATCGACTTCCCAGGTATTACCGCGGCGCAACAAGGTATTGATGTCGCGGTCCTTGGCCTTGGCCTTGGCTTCTTCGACCTGGCCGAGCAGGTTGGCATCGAAGCTGGGGTTGGGGGCACAATAGATAACCCCGATGGCCATCGGCAGCAACGGCAGGTCCATGTCGGCCAACATCATGGCCAGCAGCTTGTTGGTTTCATCATGCACCAGGATATCGTCCTCGGTGACGCCGTTCT
>JADHTD010000070.1 GCA_016776525.1 Rhodospirillales bacterium | reverse complement strand
CGGACTGTTCGATGTCTCCCATATGGGCCAGGCCCGCCTGACCGGTAACGACCCGGCGGCCGCCCTGGAAAGTCTGGTGCCCGGCGACCTGACGGTCCTGCCCGTCGGCAAGCAGCGCTATACCATGCTGACCAACGACCAGGGCGGCATCCTTGACGACCTGATGGTGACCCAGCGTGGCGACCATTTGTTCCTGATCGTCAATGCCGCCTGCAAAGAACAGGATTTCAATTTGATCGGCAAAGGCCTGGAAGGCCGCTGTCAACTGGAAATCCTGCCCGACCGGGCCTTGCTGGCCTTGCAGGGGCCGGCGGCATCCACCGTCCTCGAGCGGCTGGCGCCCGGCGCCGGCGCCATGAGTTTCATGACCGGCCACGACCTGGATGTGGACGGAACGCCGTGCTTCGTCACCCGGTCCGGCTACACCGGTGAGGACGGCTATGAAATATCCGTTGGTGCCGACAGCGCCGATGCCCTGGCCCGCACTTTGCTCAACCAGCCGGAGGTTAAAGCGACCGGTCTCGGAGCCCGCGATTCCCTGCGGCTCGAAGCCGGATTGTGCCTCTACGGCAACGACATCGACGAAACCACCACCCCCATCGAAGCGGGCTTGATCTGGACCATCTCCAAGCGCCGCCGGGCCGAAGGCCGCTTCCCGGGCGCCGCTGTCATTCAAGGCCAGATCGCCGACGGCGTCAGCCGCAAACGGGTCGGCATCAGGCCCGACGGCAAAGCCCCGGCCCGTGCCCATACGGTGATCACCGACAGCGATGGTACTGAAATCGGCGAGATTACCAGCGGCGGCTACGGCCCGTCCGCTGCAGGGCCGGTGGCCATGGGCTACGTTAAAACCGGCTTCACCGAACCCGGCACCAGGGTGAACCTGCTGGTGCGCGGCAAACCGCTGGCCGCCGAGGTCATTAAACTGCCGTTTGTCGAACAACGTTATTTCAAAGGTTAAACCAGAACTTGAGGGAGAAAGACTATGGCCGATGTTAAATTCAGCAAGGAACATGAATGGATCACCATCGATGGCGATACCGGCACCGTCGGCATTACACCTTATGCCCAGGAACAGTTGGGCGACGTGGTCTATGTCGAGCTGCCGGAAACCGGCAAAGAGTTCGACAAGGACGCCGAAGTGGCGGTCGTTGAATCGGTAAAGGCGGCCAGTGAAATCTATACCCCGGTCGCCGGTGAAATCGTCGCCGCCAATGGGGACCTTGAAGACAATCCCGGCACCATCAACAGCGATCCCCTGGCCGCCGGTTGGATTTTCAAAATCAAATTGTCCGATCCGTCGCAACTGGATGGTTTATTGGATGAAGCCGCCTATAACGATTACATCGGAGACCTCGACTGATGCGCTATCTGCCGCTGACCGGCGACAACCGCCGGACCATGCTGGACAGTATCGGTGTGGCTGCTGTTGAAGACCTTTTCGTCGATGTCCCCAAGGCGGCCCTGCTGAAGGAAGCCATCGACCTGCCCGCCCACCAGGGGGAACTTGAGGTCGAAAAGGCTTTCCGCAAAATGGCGGCAAAGAACCTGAACCCCACCGACGCCCCCTGTTTCCTGGGCGCCGGGGCCTACCGGCACCATGTGCCGGCCACCGTCGACGCCCTGATCCAACGCGGCGAATACCTGACGTCTTATACGCCTTACCAGCCGGAAATCTCTCAGGGGACGCTGCAATACCTGTTTGAATTCCAAACCCAGGTGGCGTTGCTGACCGGCATGAAGGTCGCCAATGCCTCACTCTATGACGGGGCGACGGCGGCCGCCGAAGCGGTCATGATGGCGGCCCGCGTCACCAAACGGAACAAAGCCGTGCTCTGTGGCGGCCTGCATCCCCATTACCGGGAAACAACGGAAACCATGGCCGGGTTCCTCGGCCTTGAAATTGATGCCGCCGCTCCGGCACCCCTTGGCGACGACGACCTCCTGGACCGCATCGATGAGGACACCGCCTGTCTGGTCGTGCAGAACCCCGGCTTCTTCGGCCATGTGCGAGACCTGACGCCGCTGGCCGAAGCCTGCCACGCAAAAGGCGCTCTGTTGGTTGCCGTGGTTACCGAGATCGTCTCGTTGGGCGCCCTCAACGCCCCGGGCGCCATGGGCGCCGATATCGTCGCCGCCGAAGGGCAATCGCTCGGCAATGCGCTCAGTTTCGGCGGGCCGACGGTCGGCCTCTTTGCCGTCCGCAACAAGCACATCCGGCAGATGCCGGGAAGGCTCTGCGGCGAGACGACGGACGCCACCGGACGGCGCGGCTACGTGCTGACCCTGTCGACCCGCGAACAACATATCCGCCGGGAAAAAGCGACTTCCAACATCTGCACCAATTCCGGTCTCTGCGCCCTGGCCTTTACCATTCACCTGACCCTGCTCGGGGAAGAGGGATTCCGGCGGCTGGCCCGCCTCAACCATGCCAAGGCGATAGAACTGGCCGGAAAGCTGTCGGACGTCAGTGGCATCAAAGTGCTCAACGAAACTTTCTTCAACGAATTCACGGTCGATCTCGGCCAAGCGGCGGCGCCTGTTGTCGAAGCCCTGGCCGGCAAGGGCATCCTCGGCGGCATACCCGTTTCCAGGCTGCATCCGGGCCAACCGGACCTTGAAAACCTGCTTTTGGTCGCCGCCACCGAAACCAACGGCGCCGACGATATGGATGCCCTCTGCCAAGCCCTCAGGGAGGTGTTGTAATGGACCGCCCCAAAACCGAAACGCTGTCGGGCAACCAGGGTCTGCGCATCGAAGAGCCGCTGATTTTTGAACAGGACGCCCCCGGGCGCTGCGGCGTCGACCTGCCGGAAACCGACCTCGCCGACAACCGCCTGGGCGGCGTCGAGCGGCAGGACCCTGTCGGCCTGCCGGGCCTGTCGGAGCCGCAGGTGGTGCGCCACTTCACCCGCCTCAGCCAGAAGAATTACGGCATCGACAGCGGTTTTTATCCGCTCGGGTCCTGCACCATGAAGCACAACCCGCGGCTCAACGAGAAGATGGCGCGGCTTCAGGGCCTCGGCGACCTGCACCCCCTGCAACCGGAAAGCACCGTGCAGGGAGCCTTGGAAATGATCGATACGCTGGCCCATTGGCTGAAGGAACTGACCGGTATGCCGGCTGTCGCCATGTCCCCGGCGGCGGGTGCCCACGGCGAGTTGTGCGGCATCATGGCCATCCGGGCCGCCCTGGAAGACCGCGGCGATCCCCGCTCGCGCGTTCTGGTTCCGGAATCGGCGCACGGCACCAATCCGGCGACGGCGGCGGCCTGTGGTTATTCCATCGATTCGATCCCGGCCGACGACCGGGGCCGGGTCGACCTCGAGGCTTTCAAGTCGATGCTGGGCGACGACGTGGCGGCCATCATGCTGACCAACCCCAACACCTGTGGGCTGTTCGAGAACGATATCATTGAGATCGCCGATGCCGTGCATGACGCCGGCGCTTTTTTCTACTGCGACGGCGCCAACTTCAATGCCATCGTCGGCCGCGTCCGACCCGGCGACCTGGGCGTCGACTGCATGCACCTCAACCTGCACAAGACCTTCTCGACACCACACGGCGGCGGCGGCCCGGGCAGCGGACCAACCGTCCTTTCCGAACCGCTGGCGCCGTTTGCGCCGTTGCCCTTCGTCGTCCACGGCAAGAATGGTTTCCATCTGGTGGAAACCATCGATGACCCCATCGGCGGCTCCGCCAAGTCCTTCGGGCGCATGAAGGGTTTCCACGGCCAGATGGGCATGTTCATCCGTTCCCTGGCCTATATCCTGAGCCACGGCGCCGACGGTTTGAGGCAGGTTTCCGGTGATGCCGTCCTCAACGCCAACTATCTGCTGGCCGAGTTGAGCGATGACCTGACCGCGTCCTTCCCCGGACCCTGCATGCATGAGGCGCTGTTCGACGACCGTTTCCTCAAGGGCACCGGCGTTTCCACCCTCGACTTCGCCAAGGCGATGATCGACGAGGGCTTCCACCCGATGACCATGTATTTCCCGCTGGTGGTCAGCGGTGCGCTGCTCATGGAGCCGACGGAAACGGAAAGCAAGGACGCGCTGGACCAGTACATCGCTGTCGTTAAAGGTCTGGCGGCAAAAGCCAAATCGGGTAACGACGGGCCTTTCCATGAAGCCCCCGTGCTGACGCCGCGCCAACGGCTCGATGAAACGGCGGCGGCCCGCAACCCGGTGCTGCGCTGGACCCCGCCGGTGGAAGAGGCGGCGGAATAGGGTTGCCCGGGAAAGGGCGCGAAAAAACGGGAGGCTTTAGAACAGCGGCTTGACCATGGCGAGGCCGCCCTCACCTGTCATCAGATTGAACTGGATGGCCCCGTCATGGACCTTGTCCCCGTGAATCTCATAACCCGTCGCCGGGCGGGGCGGATTGACGGCGATCTTCGTCGGGTCCCAGGCGTTAAGCAGTTTGGCGAACGACGCCGCCTTGAAACGGTCCGACGGCCACAGGTAGGCATTGAAATGAAAGCGTCCCCCGTCGCAGGCGCTGACCATCCAGTAAAACGCATCCGATGACAATTGCAGACCGGGCGCCACCGGTTCGAAGGCGCCGCTCGACCGCAGGCTGCGTTTAAGGAGGTCCAGATCACTGGGCCTGAGGTGCACGGTTTCGATGGTTCCCCGCCAGGGGTCCATCAGGTCGCCGGCTTCTTCGACGCTGATATCCCTGAGGTCGGCCTTGCCCGTTACCTGCACCCGCATCTCGGCCCCGTCAGCGGTAACCTTCAGGTCATAGGTACGGACCTGTTCCACATAGATGCCGTTGTAAACGAGACGGTATTGTCCGGGGTTGTCGGCCGTGCAGGCAGAACGCAGGTCGTCGCCGTTCAGATAGCTGAACCAGGAGAATTTGCGGACCGCCGGGTTGTCCGTCGGCTGATAGGCGCAGGCCGTCAGGAAAACCGCCAGCCCCGGCAAACCTAAAGTCAGAAATGCCCTAGAGAAAGCTTTCACCATCGTCGCCGTCCTCAACATATTGCTCGTCATCCGAGGGACCGAAGAGGTTGTCCACATAGGCAAATTCCTTACGCATGCCGCGGCGGCCGAGCATTTTCTTCTGGGCGCCGGCCGGGAAATCGGTGAAGTAAATGACGCCTTTTTCAATGAGGATTTCGATCAGATCCTCCATGACCCGGGCCAGGGCCAGATCGGATTCGACCATTTCACGGCGTTTCTGTTCGTCCGGCGCTGTGCCTTCGAGGAATCCCGTCAGTTCCGGATCTTCATGATGGACTTCCTCCAGTCCTTCTTCGATGTACTGGTGGTAGACGTTGGTGATTTTGCCTTGATGGTCGCGTTTGACAAAGGGCATCAGCCCCTCTCCTTAGCTCTGTTGCCGCAATCCCCGATGATCAGGCCTGTAAACAGTTTATACCTTTCAAGGACCAGTGTTTAAGGAAAAACGACCTTCAACCGGTAATCTCAAAACCAAGGCCCGCCTTCATCCGGGATCGTATAAGGGCACGGCAAGACCGGGGCGGCCCCCGGCCGGCCAGTATTCTTTAACGGAACGGCCCTTTTTCCAGAATTTAAAAAGAGGTCTATAGAGGGTATATTGCGGCACTCAGGCGGGCATTAATGCCATAAGATGGCCTGAATTCATCGCAAAGGGGCTGATTTTAGATAGAAGGCCCATTTTTTCCCCTAATAAAGGCGAATATTTTTGCAAAAAAGAAAAAATGGCCTCTTATGAGGCCATTGTGAGCGGTTTCCACCCGAAAACAGGGATACCCGTCAAGGCAGGTCAAGTAAGACCAGTTCCCCGTCCTCGACGGCTGAAATGGTGATTGAGGCTTCATCGGTGACGGCGACACCGGCCCGGACCGGAATGCGCTCACCATTGATTTCGATCTCGCCGCGCACCGGCACCAGATAGGCCCGGCGGCCTTCTTCCAAAGCATGGGAAACCGATTGACCGGCCTTCAGCGTTGCGCCAAAGAGGGCCGCGTCCTGGTTGATGGGCAGGGCGTCTTCATGGCCGTCCCGCCCGGAGGCCAATACCGCCAGGGAGGCTTCCCGGGCTTCCTTGGGAAAGGTCCGGGCTTCCCAGTTTGGGGTATGGCCCTTGCGGTCGGGAAAAATCCAAATCTGAAAAAGGTCCGTGTCCTCTTCCTCGAGGTTATATTCGGAGTGAACGATACCGGTTCCCGCCGACATCACCTGCACGTCACCGGCCACCGTCCGGCCCTTGTTGCCGAGGCTGTCTTCGTGGGTGATGGCGCCCTTGCGGATGTAGGTAATGATCTCCATGTCGGCATGGGGGTGCATGGGAAAGCCCTGGCCGGATTTGATGTGATCGTCGTTCCAGACCCGCAGCGGTCCAAAATGCATGCGCTCCGGATTATGGTATTCGGCAAAGCTGAAATGATGCCGCGCATTGAGCCAGCCGTGGTCGGCATGGCCGAAATCTTCAAGTTTGCTCACTTCGATCATTTTCTTCTCCTCCTCCGGCACCGGCAGCAACCGGTTGCCATCATATAAGCCCGTTTAAGCGGCAATCAATGCGCTACTCCTCGGGTCTACTCCCGAATTGTGCAGTCTAGGCCGCCAGTTTTTCCCGAACGGCCAGCTTGCCGGCAATCTCGGCCACATGGCGGCCCTGGTAACGGGCCAAGGCCCGTTCCTTTTCGCTCGGCGTGCGGCTGCCGTCGGCCCCGGCAAAGGTACCGGCCCCATAAGGAGAGCCGCCGCGCACCTCGCTGATATCGCCCAGTTCCGCCGCCGTATAGGGCAGGCCGACAATGACCATGCCATGATGGATTAAGCTATGGTGAAACGAGGTGATAGTGGTCTCCATACCGGCACCGGTGCCGGTGCTGACAAAGACGCTGCCGACCTTGCCGACCAGTTCGCCCTTCATCCACAGACCGCCGGTCTGATCGAGGAAGTTGCGCATCTGGGAAGCCATGTTGCCGAAGCGGGTCGGCGTGCCGAAAATAATGGCGTCGTAGTCGGCCAGTTCCGCCGGGCTCGCCACCGGCGCCTCTTGGTCGAGGTTAACGCCGGCGTTGCGCGCCACTTCTTCCGGCATTAATTCGGGAACCCGCTTAACGGTCACCTCGGTCCCGTTGACCGAGCCCGCCCCCTCGGCAATGGATTGTGCCAGGGTCTCAACATGGCTGTAGCTGCTGTAATAAAGAACCAGGATTTTAGACATTGTTCGTTCCTCTTATTCTTAACTTTATGAAAGACAAAAAGCGCCGGCCTAAGCCGACGCTTCCTCTGTCCGGTGCAGGACCGGCAATTTAAAGGCATAGGCGCCGTCGCCCAACAGGAACTGCACAAGGGCCGCCACCGTCAGGAAAGCTGGATATTCCCAGCCGCCGTTCTGGGCGGTGAACAGCCAGCCGTTGCCGAGATGCACCTGCAGCGCCCCCAGCAGGACGGGGACCAGGGCCAGAGCCACCCAGCGGGCGTAAAGGCCGCTGATCAGCAAAAGGCCGCCGCCGACTTCGGCGATGACCACCGCGTAGGCCATGAACCCGGGGTAACCGATCGATTCAAAAAACTGGACGGTCCCCGGCAGGGTAAAAACGAAAACCTTGAGAAGGCCGTGGGCGATAAACATGACGCCCAGGGAAAGCCGCAGCAAAAGCGCCGCGTAAGGGGTGGTGTGATCCGTGTTCATAACTTCAATCCTTTTTTCATCGGGGGTCAATGGACCCGCCTTCAAACGGGTGTGTAACGTTGAGGGAACCCTAAAAGAGAAGCTATTTGTAAACAATATAGTAATATGTCATTATATTGTTTCAATTATAGAAACAATCGGATTGTGTTATGGACACCCTCAGCGGCATGGCGGTCTTCGCCAAAGTGGTTGAAAGCGGGAGCTTTACGGCAGCCGCCCGGGAGCTGGGCGTCTCCAAATCATCGGTCAGCAAGCAGGTCTCAAAGCTTGAAGACCGCCTCGGCGCCCGCCTGCTCAACCGCACCACCCGGCGGCTCAACCCAACCGAGGCCGGCACCGCCTTTTACCAACATGCAGCCCGCATTGTCACCGAGGCAGAGGCAGCGGAGGAAGCGGTGATGAACCTTCATACCGCGCCCCGGGGCACTCTGCGCGTCAATGCCCCGATGACCTTCGGCACCCTGCATCTGGCTCAGGCTTTACCGGCTTTTCTGTCCGGCTATCCGGAACTTTCCATCGATATCGATTTCAACGACCGGCTGGTCGACCTGGTGGAAGAAGGCTACGACGTCGCCATCCGCATTGCCAAATTACCTGATTCCAGCCTGATTGCCCGTAAACTGGCCCCGGCAAGGCTGGCGCTCTGTGCCTCCCAGGAATTCTGGTCAGTCCATGGCCTGCCCCAACATCCTTCTGACCTGGCGGGCTATAACTGCCTGCTCTACACCTATGTCTCGGGCGGCAATATGCTGTATTTCAGGGGGCCGGACGGCCCCATCAGCGTGCCCGTAAAGGGCCGCATCCGCGCCAACAACGGAGAAGCCCTGGCGAAGGCGGCCGTAGGGGGTATGGGGGTCTATTTAGGACCGACTTTTATCATCGGCGAACAGTTGAAAAACGGCAGCCTGATTGCCGCTCTGGAGGATTATCAATTGCCCGACCTATCGGTTTACGCCGTCTATCCCCACAGCCGGCACCTGTCGGCCAAAGTCCGGGTTTTCGTCGATTTCATGGCCGCCTATTTTGGCCCCGACCCCTATTGGGACGCCGCTTGAACACCCCCCAATGGGCCTAAATTCGCGAAACCCTACTTTTTGTGTTACCATGCGGCTCGTCCAGCCTTTTGGAGGAAATAATGAACCGGAAAATCATTCCGGACCTCATTAAGGGAAAAAGGCCGACAGGGGAAGGCAGAGTCTGTGAACTGCCCGAAGATAGCACCGCCCATAAAGCAGCCCAGCAAATGGGCAGATGTCATGTCGCTGCTATCGCCATTACCAATGAGGACGGAAAACTAATCGGTATCGTTACCGAACGGGATTTGACCCGTCGTGTTATGGGGGAAGGATTAGACCCCCGTAAAACGAAACTGTCTGAAATTATGTCCAGGAACCTGCTGACGTTGAACCCGGAAGACGACGCAATCGACGCCGTCAAACTGATGGCCGAAAATCACTGCCGTCATCTTCCGGTGGTCGATGGCAAGGGCCGTATCGTCGCTATGATGTCGATCCGCCATCTCTATCAGGCAACCCAGCAGGACATGGAGGACGACATGAGCGAATATCGCGCTTTCGTCTTCGATTCCGGATACAGCATCAGGCACTAACGGGACGCGCCGCCCATCACCTGGGACCACTTACCGTGCACAGCCGCACGGAAGAGGGAGGGTTTGATTGCCCCCTCACCCCTTAATGCCCTTCCCGCCACCAAGCCATGCCCAAGACAGACAGCAACAAGGCCAGCAGCAATAAGCCCGGCATCAAGGGGGTCTCGGCAACACCGGTGACGGCGAAGGCGCGGTTTTCCTGCAACCCCATCCAGCCCCGCCCGGCCATGTCGCGGCCCGGATGCACCCGGCGGAACTGCGGCTTGCCGTCGCCCAGCCACAGGGTGCCGCCGCCGGTCGCTGTTGTTACCGGCCGCAGGCGGTCCTCGGTCGTCCTGAGATCGGAATATTCTTTCGGGTTGAGGGCGCCGGCGGCGGCAAAAGCGGTCTTTTCCCCGTCCTCGACCCGGTAGACCCCGGCCTCCGTAATCGGCAGGGTGGCCCGGCCGACACCTATTTTCTCTTCCTTGAGGGTAAGCGTCCCGGTCTCCCCGGATGGCGCCGTTACCGTAACCTCCGGATGGCTGGGATCGAGGCTGCGGCGGGACACTTCCAGGCGGCCGCCGCGGACGCTGGCGGATAGTTTTTCCTCTTCCAGGTCGGGTTCCTTCATCAGCCAGTGGGACAGACGCCTGAGCAGTTCGCCCTGCGGACCGCCGCCTTCATAGCCCCGCGCCCACAGCCAGATATGGTCGCTGTTCATCTGGGCGATCCGCCCCTTGCCGATCCGGTCCAGCAGCAACAGGGAACGGTCACCCACCCCCTTCATCAGTTCGACACCACCCCGGGGCACCGTCTCAATCTGGCGGAACCAGCGGCCCCAGCGTTCGGAACCTTCGTCGCTGGCCGTTAGCTCGGCGGTTACCGGATGCCGCCGCCCGGTACCGGTAATGCGCGGGCGATAGCCCTGTTCGATCACTTTGCCGGTCGGCTCACCCGGCAGCGATTTACTGAGGCCGGTGCTGTAGAGGCTCCGGTCGCTGGCGAACTCCGGCCCCGCCGCCAGCAGCAGGGCGCCGCCGTCACGCACGTGGTTGTCGATGTTGCGGAAATAGGACGGCGGCAAAACATCGCGGACGATATAGCGGTCGAAGACGACCAG
>JADHTD010000069.1 GCA_016776525.1 Rhodospirillales bacterium | reverse complement strand
TTTTAGACCAGCGGGTCGACGCCCAAGTCGGCTGCCGTTTTGGCCAGGACATCCAACAGAGTGTCATGCAGGGGAATACCGTTATCGGTGTAATCCTGGCGTTTTGCGAAGCTCTGTTCGCCGGGCAGCCGCACCTCGTCAAAGCCCGGCAGGGTCGGCGAGGCCTTCATGGTGCGGACGACCGCATCGACATTGGCTTTAAATCCTTCGACGTCGGTAAAAGCCTTGATGTCGAGAGCGACGACGAAATGTCCGGTGTTGGTCACCGATGTTGAATCGGCGTTGAAGTCGACCACATCCTTGCCGAAAGCGGCGCCGTTGAGGGTTCCCGCCAGCAGGCCGAAGATCAGCGACAGGCCGTACCCCTTGGGACCGCCGATGGGCAGCAGGAAACCTTCGTCGGAACGGTTTGGATCGGTCAGCGGCTGGCCCAGCTTGTCGATCATCCAGCCGACCGGCATCTGCTGGCCCCTTTGGCGGGCCGTCTTCACCTTGCCGTAGGCGGCCACCGTCGTCGCCATGTCGAGGATGATCGGCGGGCAGTCCAGGGCCGGCACGGCCACCGCGATGGGGTTGGTGCTGAGCAGCATTTCGGTGCCGCCCCAAGGCGGCAGGTGGTTGGCGCTGCCGACCGCCACATAGAGGCCGATCATATCGGCGGCCATCGGCATCTTGGCGTACAGATAGGCCGGTCCGGCATGGTTGGAGTGGTGCGCCCCGGCCCAGCCGACGCCGCACTCTCTGGCTTTTTCGACGGCCACGTCGGCGGCGTACTTCATGACCAGATGGCCCATGCCGTTGTCACCGTCGATCAGGGCCATGGCCGCTTTTTCCCGGTCGATGCGGATGCTGGGGCGCGGATTGACGGCGCCGTCGCGGATGCGCTTGATGTATCCGGGCAACCGGAACACCCCGTGACCGTCGGCGCCATTGAGGTCGGCATCGGCCATCAGGCCGGCGGTGATTTGGGCATCGGCTTCCGGCAGATCGACGGCCATCAGGCAGCGCTTGATCAAGTCGCTGATGCGGGCGGCGGGGATACGGGTCGTTGCGGTGTCGTTGGGCATTAACTTAGTTCCTTATCGGTCAGCGTTGGAGCCGGTCGACAGCGGCCTCGGCGGCTATCTCGTCGAGCACCATCAACAGATTGGCGTGCAGGGGAATGCCCGCCGCCCGCCGGTCCAGGTACTTGGCATGGCTGCCATCGCCGGGCACCTGAACCCGGTCATAGCCCGGCAGGGTCGGCGAGGCGCGTAGGGCGCGCACCACCTCATCGACCTGTTGGCGGAAATGCCCGACATCACCAAAAGCCCTGATGTCGAGGGCGGCAATGAATTGACCGGTATTGCTCACAGTCGTCAAATCGGTACTGAAATCGACCACCTCCCTACCCAAGGCGGCACCGTTCAGGGTCCCTGCCAACAGGCCGATGATCAGGGCCAGGCCATACCCCTTGGGCCCGCCGATCGGCAGCAGGTAGCCTTCATTATGGCGTTTGGCATCGGTTAACGGTTTGCCATCCGGGCCGATCATCCAGTCGACCGGCATTGTTTGATCGCGCTGTGCATAGACCTTGACCTTGCCCATGGCGGCCACCGTCGTCGCCATGTCGAGGGATACGGTTGGCTCATCAAGAGCCGGAATGGCGACCGCAATTGGATTGGTCCCCAGCATTTTTTCCGTACCCCCCCAAGGCGGCACATGTTTGGCGCTGCTGACCGCGGTATAGAGGCCGATCATATCGCGCGCGAGCGGCATCTTGGCGTAGAGGAATCCCGGCCCGGCATGGTTGGAATGGTTAACCCCAACCCAGCCGAAGCCGGTTTCGGCGGCCTTGTCCATGGCCAGTTCGGTGGCGTAATCCATAACCAGATGGCCGAAGCCGTTATCGCCGTTGACCACGGCCATGGCCTTGGCCTGGCGTTCGATATGAATGTTGGGGCGGGGGTTGATACCGCCCCCTTTGAGCCGATCGAAATACTGGCGCAGGCGGAAAACGCCGTGGGTGTCGGAGCCATGGAGGTCGGCCTCGACCATCAGGGAAGCCACCTTCGCCGCATCCGTTTGCGGCAAGCCAAAGGCCGTCAGTACCCGGGCGACGAAGCCGGACAGAGTTGCTGGCGGCACTCGGATGCTGTCGTCAGTCAAATCCCCTCCCCTCGAGCCTTGGCGTTCATTCAGCCTTGCAGCATTTTCAGGACGCCGCCCAAGGTGTCCTGGTGGTCATCGACCACCGAGGAGACGGCATCGACAAAGGCCTGGCGTTGGGCGTCGGTAAGCTGCGTCACCTGGCAGTCCTCGTCATCCAGCTTGGCCATGATCGCCGCATCTTCGGCGGAGGCCAGGCCCCGCTGCGCCTGGGTGGCGATGGCGGCGGCTTCGACGACGGCCTTCTGGACGTTTTCCGGCCACGACTCAAAGGTATCGTTGTGGACCATGAAGATCGCCATGCCGAAGAAGTGCCCCGACAGCGTGATATAGGGGTGATGTTGGAAGGTGCCGAAGTTGTAGGTGTTGGTCAGCGGGTTTTCCTGGGCGTCGATGGTGCCCGTCTTGGCGGCTTCGACCAAGTCCTTAACGTCGACGAAGGTCGGCTCGAAGCCCAATTTCTTGAACACCGTCTGGTGCATCACCGAGTTCATGGTGCGGATTTTCAGGCCCTCGCAATCGGCCGGTTTTTCAATCGGATGCAGGCCGTTGGTGAAATGCCGGAAACCGTTATCCCAGAAACCGAGCACCCGGATGCCGGTGTTCTCCCGGAACTTTTTGGTCAGGTAGTCACCCAGTTCCCCATCCAGGGCCCGATAGGCTTTTTCCCGGCTTTCAACGACGAAGGGCAGGTCGAAAATAGCCACTTCCGGCACCTCGTCGGCCAGGTAGCTGGAGGCGAAATAGCACATATTCAACTCGCCGCGGTCGACCATCACCGGCAGGTCGATGGCCTTAATGCCGCGGCTGGCGACCATGTTGCCGTCCATCTTGTAGTCAATGGCGTCGCCCAGGCGGGCGGATAGTTCCTTGCCGAAAACCTCGGCGGCCTGATTGTGAACGGATGCCGGGGGCTGGTAGCCGCCCAATTCGATTTTTGTGGGGTCCATGATGGTCCTGATGCTCCGATTGTGGCCGGGGGCGGAAACGAACCGAAAGCCCGAATCACACCGCCTGTGGAACAAGCGGCGGCCCCGCCTTAAATTTCATATATTTGATGATGGAAAGAACTATTATCGATTCACAAGGTACTGGCAATGCCTTTTCAATAGGCACCAAACGGTGCCTTTAAAAGGGCCCGAAAAAACCCATGTTACCCTTGCCAAGCAAGGATTCCGGAGTATTTTCTAGGGCAGTTCCAGATCAAGTATTTACACCTTTTGAAAAGGTTCGCACCGGTCCGGACGGCCGCAATAAATTTCGATTTTTTTTATTCAGATATCCACCGACACTCAGACCAAAAGGATCAGCACCCTATGATCGATTTCTACACCTGGTTCACCCCGAACGGCCGCAAGGTCGCCATCATGCTGGAAGAGACCGGCCTGGACTACACCGTCCATCCGATCGCCATCGGCGGCAACGTGGATCAGTTCACCCCCGAATTCACCAAAATCAGCCCCAACAACAAAATTCCGGCCATCGTCGACCATGACACCAATATCTCGCTGATGGAATCCGGCGCCATTCTCATGTACCTGGGCGAAAAAACCGGCAAGTTCTTCCCCACCGACGAGAAGAAGCGCTGGCAGACCATCGAATGGCTGATGTGGCAGATGGGCGGCCTCGGCCCGATGCTGGGACAGGTCCACCACTTCACCCGCTACAACCCGGGCAAGGACGCCTACGGCGAAGAGCGCTACATGAAGGAAGGCAAGCGGCTTTATGAAGTGCTCGACCGGCACCTGGGCGACCGCGAATTCGTCGCCGGCGATTATTCCATTGCCGACATGGCCTGCTGGCCGTGGATCGCGCGCCACAACTGGCAGACCATCGACCTCAACGATTATCCCAACGTCAAGCGCTGGTACATGGCGATCGTCAGCCGCCCGGCCGTGGTCAAAGCCTGGAATATTCCCGAGAACGATCAGCCGCTGCCGATCCCGGAATAAGCGGTAAGGTTACAGGGGTTCGCCCCTAAACGTTAAAGGGCCGGGCTCTCATTCAGTATGAGCACCGGCCCTTATTACTTTTACAAACAACAACAAAAAAGGAGAAAGTCATGGCTACAAAAATCGGGGGCATCGGCCTCGGCATCATGGGGAGCGCTTTCTCAAAGAACTGTCTGGAAGCAGGGCTCGATGTGGTCGGCTATGACGTCGACCAGGGATGCCTGGATCGCCACACCGAGCGCGGCGGGACGGTGGTGGGATCGCCCGCCGACGTCACTCAACAGGCCGACATCTGCTTTTCCTCGCTGCCCAAGGTGGTGGCCCTGGACAGCGTCGTCGACGACCTGGTGGCCAACGGCAAAGCCGGCACCGTCATCTTGGAGACCAGCACCTTCCCCATTGACGACAAGCAACGCGCCCATGACCGGCTGGCGGAAGCCGGCATCATTCTGCTCGACTGCCCGATCAGCGGCACCGGCTCGCAGGCCGAAACCCGCGACATTATGCTCTATGGCAGCGGCGACGAAGCGGCCTTCGACTCGGCCCGGCCGCTGGTTGACGCGGTTGCCAAGAACACCAAATACATCGGCCCCTTCGGCAACGGCTCGAAAATGAAGTACGTGGCCAACCTGCTGGTCGCCAACCATGTGGCCTCGGCCGCCGAAGCCATGGTGGTCGGCATCAAGGGCGGCCTGGAACCGCAGATGATCTATGACGTCATTTCGGAAAGCCCGGCCGCGGTCAGCGCCATGTTCACCGTGCGCGGCAAGCTGATGGTCGACCGCAACTATGAACCGGCGCAGATGAAGGTCGAGGTCTGGCAGAAGGACATCACCGTCATCGGCGATTTCATCAAGAGCATCGGCGCCGACACGCCGCTGTTCGACGCCGGTTGCGAAATGTACCGGCAAGCCATGGACGAAGGCCTGGCGCTTAAGGACACGGCCTCGGTCTGTACGGTGGTGGAGAAGCGCTCAAAACTGGAGCGCTGATTTTTATCCCGCCGAACCCGGCGAACACTACAAACGGCCCCTGCAAACGGGGCCGTTTTTTTGTGGCCTGTATAAATGCCGAACGCATTACCGTTCCGATAAATAAGCGGTCGCTTACGGCCACGCCCGCAGCCGTCTCTGCATGCCTGAGAGTGATGGGAAAAAGAGAGGGTCAGCGGCAATCAAATCCGTCTAGAAGCCTTAGATTTCCGCTTTCGGCTGCTGCAGCCAACCCTTGAACAGGCGGCAAATGCCGCAGGCCGAACCGACCCAGAATACGGACGCCAAGCAGACCAGGAAGCTGGCTGCCAACCCGAGAGCGATGATCGCCACCATCATTAAAATATATTCCATGCCGCCCTCCTCATTGTAGGGAACCCGCCGCCGCCGCCTGTCTCCCTAAGCCCGACAATAGGCGACGGCGGGCCGATCACACGGTCGTAAGTATGCCCCCGTCCTCTAATCGGGGCATTGAAATATCTTAGTTTTCAGGGAAAAAAGCGGGGGCCGGGCTAATATCCGGCGATGGCGCTAAGCGCCCGGCGGTCGCAGCGGTACAGGTTCCGGGCCTGCTGTTCGATAACCCCGTCCCGCTTGAAACCGGCGATGATGTGGCTGGCGGTTTCCGGCGTCAGTCCGAGGACGGCGCCGACATCCTCGCGGCTGAACAGACGGCATTCGTCTTCATCCGGGCCCGTCGCGAGGTAGAGGAAAAGGCGGGCCATGCGGGCCCGGGCGTCGCCGGTCGACAGGCTGGTAATCCACTGGTCTGCATCACGCACGGCCTGATACCAGCGTTCCAGAAGTTGCCGGTGCAGGTGTTTGCTTTCCAACATCAGACGCTGCACATCTTCGGTTACAATGCGGCAGACCAAGGTTTTTTCCAGGCAGATCGTGGTGTGTTCATAAGGCTTGCCCAAAAGGGCTTCGAGCCCGGCCACCGAACCCTGGCGCAGCAGCCCGACGATCCTTTGTGTGCCGTCGGGCAGGTACTGCACCAGTTTGACGACTCCCTCGCGGATTGTGTAGATGGCCCCGCCGGAATCGCCGATATGGAAGATGGGACTGCCCCGTTTGTAGGAAAATTGCTCGATCGGCTGGTAGAGGTGGCGCAGGTCTCCGTCTTCCAGGTCGGCAAACAGCACGACGTCGCGGACGACGCACTCGCGGCAGTCCGCCTGGCCGGTACAAACGGGTCTTTCGAAGGTCTGGGTCATGGCATTGACGCAAGCCAGCCTCAGGGACAAAAAATCTCCCCAGGTGGTTTACTAGCGCCTCCTATGATCCGGGTTGACGGCGGCGGGAGAGCCTAAGCTCCCCCGCCGGTTCCATCATTCGCCGGCGGCGATTTTATAGTTGCCGTCCTTGGCATAGGTGATCTCGGCATCCAGGAAGAAGACCTTCATGTCTTCCTTGACCAGTTTGACGATGTCATAGGCTTCGCCGCTTCTGGCGCCGGTTGCACAGACAAAGATAATCGGTTTGTCGGTCGGCAACTGGTTGACCTTGGCTTCAATTTCCTCGGTCGGGATGTTGACGGTACCGGGAAGCGCGCCTTTGGCAAATTCGTTGGGATCACGAACATCGATCAGATGGACGCTGCCGGGGTCGTTCTTCAAGATTTCCTTGAAGGAAGCGACGGTAACGGTATCGCCGTCCGGCCCCGCCTTGATTTCGCTCTTGGCGCCGGTTTTGGCATAGGGTTCGGGTCCGGAGACGCCTTTACCAAAAGCCTTTTTCCAAGCCGGATAACCGCCCTGGAAGAGCTTGACCTTGGTGTAGCCGAGCGCCTTGGCTTTGACCGCCGCTTTCGGGCTCAGCGGGCATTTGTAGCCGCCGCAATAGAAAATCAGCTCATTCGCCTTATCGCCGGGCAGCTTACCGGTCATTTTATCGAACTGGCTCAGCGGGATGCTGATGGCGCCGGGAACATGCCCTTTGGCGTAGCGGCGCTTGAAGGGACGGACGTCGACGACCACGGCGGTCTTTTTCTCCAGCGCCTTTTTGACATAGGAGGCGCTGACCGATCCGAGTTGGCCGTTCTTGATCCAATCGGGGAAACCCGCCGCGTAGACGCTGACATTGGTATAGCCTTTGGCTTCCGCCTTGAACGCCGACTTATGGCTGAGCGGGCACTTCAAACCGCCGCAATAGAAGATCAACAGCTTCGATTTGTCCTGGGGCAGTTTGCCCGCAAACTTATCGAACTGGCTGTCGGGAATGCTGACGGCAACGGGGATATGGCCCTTGTCATAGCGCCGCTTCATGGGGCGGGAATCGATAATCACGACATCGTCCCGGATGGGAATCGCCGCATAGGGCTGAACGAAGGCGAAATCGACGATCTTCGCATACTTCTTGAAGTCGGCGCCTGAGGCCTGGTTCGGGCTGATGGTGAGAACCATGACCGCCAAGGCTGCCATTATGGATATAAATCCGGTGAATTTTTTCATTGTTCTGTCCTCCAGTTATAACGCCCGTGTGTGAAAGGGCGGGCGTCAATGTCGGCGTTTTCTTAGACGCCGACGGTGGTGATCGGGGCCGAGGCGGTGAAAACCTTGCCGTCATCGGCCTCCCATTTAAAATTGTAAGTGCCGGTCCCGCTTACCTTGGCGTGAAAGACCAAGTAGGGATCGGCGGAAACGCCGGAATGGAAATCGGCGCTGAAGACCTCTTTGCCGTTGAAGTCACAGACGAATTTATTGATCCGGTTGCGCGGCACCTTTTTGCCGTCGCCGCCGCGCCGCCAGCCGGTTTCCATGGGGTGGCGGATCTTGGTCAGGATGCGGATAATTTCGCCGGCCTGTGCCGTTCTCGGCATATCGATACGGGGGGTTTCCGGTTTCATGGCAAATCTCCCTTGTTAACCGCAGCCGCCGGCGCCGCGGGCAACCTTGCACCGCACCTTGGCCATATAGACGCTGCCGTCGCTCATCTCAGCGGCGGCACTGATGGTTTGTGACTTGGCGACCCGGATGCGGGTGATCATCTCGGCCTTGCCGCTCAACGGCCCAAAGTGGTAGCTGGCCACCTCGGGCACGGTGTTGCGTTCGGCCAGGATGTGCAGGGATTTGACGTAATCCTGCTCCGTCATCGGGCTGTCGACGGCGACCTTGATACGGACCCGTTTGCCGTCATTGGTCATCGGCGGCAGGATGATGGCGACGCGGCCCTTCTCGGCCTTTTTCCCGCCCACCAATTCCGCCAGTTTGGCTTTGGCGGCCTTCGGCGAGGCCAGGGCGGGCGGAGCCATCAAACCACTGGCCGCCAGAACGGCCAGGGCCGACCCGCCCAGGGCGAGCACCTGCCGGCGGTTCACGTGGACCTCATCTAAATATTTTACGATCATTCTGAACCTCCTATTCCTCGACTTCTTCCCAGCCGGTGATCATCGCCTTGATATGCGAGGTGACGGTGTGTCCCGTCGTCGTCAGATAGACATGCCCGACCAGGAAAATAACCAGCAGGAACGCCGTGATGAGATGAACGAGGGCGACCAGATCGAGACTCAACCAGTCGAGGCCCCAGTCCCCCCAGGAATTGTAGTAAAGATAGAGCAGCCCGCTGATCCAGATGGCCGGCGCCATGATCAGCTTGAAGCCCAGGTAAGCCAGCCTTTGCAACGGATTGTGTTTGGTCAGCTGGGTCTGTTTGAAGGGATGCGGGGCGCCGGTGAAGATGCCGCTGGAGTAATAAACGGCCATCGCCAGCACCTTTTCCGTGGTCGGAATATATTGCTTCCATTCCCCGGTGGTCAGATGCCAGAAGATGGCGAAAGCCCAAAGTCCGATCAGCACCCAGGCCGTGGTGGTATGCCAGAAGATGGCCTGTTCGAAGCCCAACAGGGCATAGGTGCCGTGGATTTCAAAGCCGGTAACGGCCATGCTGATAATCATCAGCGCCTGGGACCAGTGCCAGAACCTCTCGAACCGCTTGAAGATGTAGATGCGTTTGGGGTTTTCACTCATGGCTCTAGTCCTTCTTCTTGGCGCGGAACAAGATGCGGATGGCGCCGTGCAGGCCAACCCCGGCAATGGTCAGACCGAGCAGCGCAAAGCCGCCGATATCGACCCACGGCCATTGGCTTCGGCCCGGCAGGTAAACGCCGGTGATGCCGTCCAGGCGGCCGCCCTTGGAATGGCATTCCACGCAGCCGACGGCTTCCTTCGCCGGGGCCACCATATGGGCCAGCGGCCAGGACATTTCGGTTTTGGCGAATCCCAGCTTGCCGCTGTAAGGCAGTCCGGCCACCGCCATGCCTTTCTGCACGGCTTCCTGCCAGTTAAAGGTTTTCCAGAAACCGTCCTTGCCGACGGTATGGGGAATGGCCAGCGTCTTGTTCTCGAGATCAACCGGCTGTTTTCCCTTCATCAGCTTGATCGGCCAGATGCGGGAGTTGGGATCGTCGGCGCTGCCCTCAAAGCGGTTGATGGAAACGGTTTTGCTGGGGTCGATCTTGTCGGCCGGCAGGGTGTAATAGACGGTCCCGTTGAACCAGCGGTATTCGGGAACAACGTCGCGTTCCCATTTGAAATCACCTTTCTTCGAGTTGTAGATTTCATTGCCGTCCTGATCCAATTCGGATATCGGCTTGCCCTTTTTGTTGAGGCGCGTCGCCGTCGACCAGTCCCAATAGGTTTTCGAGGCATAATCGCCACGGGCGAAATAGGGAATGTGACAGGTCTGGCAGGCCACCCGGTCGGTGTGGTCGTTGAGCTTTTCGTCCTTCATAGGACGTTCGCCGTGGCAGGCCACGCAACTGGCCCGGCTGGCGTTCTTCTTGCCGGGAACGACGATGCCGTCTTTATCAGAGGCTTTCGGCGTATAGCGGCTGCCGCTGACCATATGGGCATCGGTGCTGTGACAGGTGGAACAGGTGAAATTGAGGCCGTCGGCATCCATATGCACGTCGACGAACTTGTCGGGCATCTCCATGCCGGGATCCAGGTCGCCGTGCTTGACCGCTTTACCGCCACCGCCTTTGAAGTGGCAGGTGCCGCAGGTCGAGCGCGTGGTGGGGCCGACTTTCTGGGCGATGCGGGAGAGGTTCACATGCTTGCCAGCGCGCAGGCGGCCTTTGTCATAGGTGCCGGTCTGGTCGTGACAAACCAGGCAATCGACATTCTGCTCATTGGTAAAATCGTATTTTTTGTCTTTCCATCCATACCCCACATGACAGGACGAACAGGCCTTGATGTTGGATTGGGTGGAAATACAGAAATTGTTGATAACGTTACGTTTGCCCAGCAGCTGGCCGGTCTTCTCGTTTTTATACTGCCAGGTCCAATGTGTCGTTTTGTGCACCTGCTTAGAGGCCTCGGTGTGGCATTTCAGGCAGGCGCCAGTTACCTCGGGCCCGCTCTTAAAGGGGCCTTTCAACTGTTCGAATTTGCT
>JADHTD010000068.1 GCA_016776525.1 Rhodospirillales bacterium | reverse complement strand
CGGGCTGAGCGGCGGCGCCTTCACGGCGGTCGAACTGGCCGAAGCCCATATCTCGGCCATCGAAGCCGCCGGTGACCTCAACACCTTCATCACCGAGACCCCGGAGATCGCCCGCGAGCGCGCCAAACAATCGGATGCCCGCCGGGCCGACGGCAAAACGGCGGGCCCGCTGGACGGCATCCCCATCGCCGTCAAGGACCTGTTCTGCACCGACGGCGTACAAACAACGGCCGGATCCCACATCCTGGAAGGCTTTGTGCCGACTTATGAATCGACGGTCACCACCAATTTGCGCGAGGCCGGGGCGATCATGCTGGGCAAGGCCAACCTGGATGAATTCGCCATGGGCTCGGCCAACGTCACCAGCTATTTCGGGCCGGTGAAAAACCCTTGGAAAGGGGCTGACGGCAAGGATTTGGTGCCGGGGGGCTCGTCCGGCGGTTCCGCCGCCTCGGTGGCGGCGCACCTGTGCCTGGGGGCGATCGGGACCGACACCGGCGGCTCCATCCGCCAGCCGGCCTCGTTTTGCGGCATCGTTGGCTTGAAACCCACTTACGGGCGCTGTTCCCGATGGGGCATTGTGGCTTTTGCCTCGAGCCTCGACCAGGCCGGTCCGATGACCCGTACGGTGCGCGACGCCGCCATATTGCTGGGTGGCATGGCCGGCTATGATGCCAAGGATTCCACCTCGGCCCCCCTTGAGACGCCGGATTTTGAGAAGGCACTGACCGGCGACATCAAGGACCTGACCGTCGGCATCCCCAAGGAATACCGGCTCGACGGCATGCCGGAAGAAATCGAGAAACTATGGGCCAAGGGTATCGAGCACCTGCACGACTTGGGCGCCAAGACCGTCGATGTGTCGCTGCCGCACACGGAACACGCGCTGCCGACCTATTACATCATTGCCCCGGCCGAGGCTTCGTCTAATCTGGCCCGCTATGACGGGGTGCGCTACGGGCTCCGCGTGCCGGGCGACAGCCTGGACGAAATGTACGAGAACACCCGCGGCCAGGGTTTCGGGGCCGAGACCCGGCGGCGCATCCTGATCGGCACCTACGTGCTGTCGGCCGGTTATTACGATGCCTATTACCTGAAAGCCCAGAAAGTTCGCGCGTTGATCGCCCGCGATTTCACCCAAGCCTATGAACAGTGCGACGTGTTGCTGACGCCGACCGCACCGTCGGCGGCCTTCGCCATCGGCGAGAAGATGGACGATCCCATCGCCATGTACCTCAACGATGTCTTCACGGTGCCCAGCAGCTTGGCCGGACTGCCGGGAATTTCCATCCCAGCCGGGCTCGATAGCGGTGGCCTGCCGCTGGGCTTGCAGATCATCGGCAAGCCTTTTGACGAGGAAACCGTGCTGAGGACGGCGGACGCCCTGGAAACGGCCATCGGCTTTGACGCCGCACCGGCCTGGGTCGGGGAGGGCTGAGCCATGGCGTATATCATTCAAGGCGAAACCGGCGAGTGGGAAGTTGTTATCGGGCTGGAAGTGCATGCCCAGATCACGTCCAATTCGAAGCTGTTTTCCGGCTCCTCCACCACCTTCGGATCGGAACCCAATACGCAGGTGTCGCTGGTCGACGCCGCCATGCCGGGCATGCTGCCGGTGATCAACGAATACTGCGTCGAACAGGCGGTCAAAACCGGACTCGGCCTGAAGGCTCAGATCAACTTGAAATCGGTGTTTGCGCGGAAGAACTATTTCTACGCCGATCTGCCGCAGGGCTACCAGATTTCCCAGTATGAACTGCCGGTGGTCGGCGAGGGAACGGTGATCCTCGACCTGCCCGACGGCAAAACGGCGGACGTGGGCATCGAGCGCCTGCACATGGAACAGGACGCCGGTAAATCCATGCACGACCAGGACCCGAAGCGGTCCTTCATCGACCTCAACCGCTCCGGCGTGGCCCTCATGGAGATCGTCTCCAAGCCGGACCTGCGCTCGCCGGAACATGCCGGTATCTTTCTGCGCAAGGTGCGCTCCATCCTGCGGTATCTGGGCACCTGTGACGGCAACATGGACGAGGGCTCGATGCGGGCCGACGTCAATGTCTCGGTGCGCAAGGTCGGCGAAACCGAGTTGCGCACCCGAACCGAATGCAAGAACGTCAATTCCGTACGTTTCGTCATGCAGGCCATCGAACACGAGGCCGAACGCCAGGTCGAAGTCTACGAGGACGGCGGCGAAGTGGTGCAGGAAACGCGCCTGTTCGATGCCGCCAACGGCGAAACGCGGCCCATGCGGGCCAAGGAATTTGCCCACGATTACCGCTATTTCCCGGACCCGGACCTGCTGCCGCTGGAATTCACGCAGGCCTACGTGGACGACATCAAGCAGCATCTGCCGGAACTGCCCGACGAAAAGAAACAACGCTTCATGGCCGATTACGGCTTGTCGGCCTATGACGCCGGTGTCCTGGTGGTGGAAAAGGAAACTGCCGATTACTATGAAGACGTCATCGAGAAGGGCGGCGGCAAAGAGGGCCTCGATCCCAAACAGGCCGCCAACTGGATCATCACCAACCTGTTCGCCGTGCTCAACGACAAGGGACTTTCCATCACCGAAAGCCCGGTCTCGGCCGGCAATTTTGGCAAGCTCCTGCACCTGATCAAGGACAACACCATTTCCGGGCGCATCGCCAAGGACGTCTTTGAGATCATGGTCGAAGATGACGGCGACCCGGAAACCATCGTCGAAGAAAAGGGCATGAAGCAGATCACCGACACCGGCGCCATTGAAACGGCCGTTGACGAAGTGATTGCCGCCAACCCGGACAAGGTGGCGGAGGTTAAGGACGGCAAGGAGAGGCTCCTGGGCTGGTTCACCGGACAGGTGATGAAGGCGACCCAGGGCAAAGCCAATCCGCAGGCGGTCAACGAAATCCTCAAGAAGAAGATATTGGGTTAAGGCGGCCCTGACCCAGACACTTAATTGGGTGGCAGGTTGGCCGACCCTTTCAGCGTCGAAATGATCGTCGTCAGGGCTTCCGTAACGTTCAGAGGTTTCGTCAGGTAACCGTTGAAGCCCGCCTTGATGCCTTTTTCAATATCCATGGGATGGGCGTTGGCGCTCAGCGCCAGGACCGGCGTTTGTCCGGTTTCATCAAAGTTCTTCAGTTCCTTCAGGGCCTCGAAACCGTTCATTCCCGGCAGGTTAATATCCAGAAGGATGAGGTCCGGTTTATGTGCCCGGGCCAATTCCAGGCCAAGCTTGGCTTCGTGGGCGCTCAGCATGGAAATTCCCGGAAACTGTTCCAACAGGGCTTGCATGAGTTTCAGGTTGTCCGGATTGTCTTCAATGTAGAGAACCGTTTGGGCTTTTTCCGCCAGGCCTTCAGGCTGTCCAAAGAAGGCGGCGTCGGAGGCGGCAACAACGCGGGAAACGTCTCCTTCGGCTGCCGGCAGATCGACTTGGAAAGTGGTTCCCTCGCCGACGGTGCTGGTGACGCTGATTTTGCCTCCCATCAAGCTGACCAGCCGCTGGGTGATGGTCAGGCCAATGCCACTGCCTTCGATTTCTGTTTTGTCGGCATTGAGGCGGTTGAAAGGCTGGTAGAGATCCTCAAGCTTCTCTTCCGGGATGCCGGGACCGGTGTCGGAAACGGTAAACCGGATCCAGTCGTTATCGTGAGGGGCGCAGTCAATATGCACGGAGCCGCCGGCAACATTGTATTTAATGGCATTGGAAACGAGATTGACGATAACCTGCTTAAGGCGCGTGAAATCGCCTCGCACGGGAGGCAGGGGGTCGCTGCCGTCAACGGAATTGGTCAGGGTAACGTCCATTTGTCCGGCCAGGGTGCTCATCAGGTAATGGCATTCGGTGACCATAGCCGTCGGAGAAATATTTTCCGGTGAAAGGGTGATTTTACCGGCTTCGATCTTGGCTAGGTCGAGGACATCGTTGATCAGGTCCAGCAAATGCTGTCCGGCGCTGAGGATGTGGCCGACATATTCCGATTGTTGTGCATTCAGAGGCTGTTTGTGATTGAATTCCAGGAGCTGACTGAAGCCCAGGATGGCGTTCATGGGGGTTCGTAATTCATGGCTCATCAGGGACAGGAATTCGGACTTGGCGCTGTTCGCCGTTTCCGCTTCGGTTTTCGCCCGGCTCAGTTCTTCGGTCCGTTCTGCGACCCGGGCCTCCAAAATATCGTTCAATTGGCGCAGTTTTTCCTCAGCTTCCTTGCGCTCACTGATGTCCCGGCCTTCGGCAACCAGCATGGTGATGTTGCCGTCACCATCAAAGATCGGCTTCAGGGAGGAATCCGTATCTATTAGGCTACCGTCGGGCAGGGTACGGCGGGTTTCAAAGCGGACCACTTCACCCTGAGCGGCCCGTTCCACACCACGCTGCACCAGTTCCTGGAGATCCGACCATTTATTCCACCACGGCGTTTGCCAGAAGGGGAGGCCGATGGCCTCTTCCCGTTTGACCTGGAAGGTCTGGAAAGCTGTTTCGTTGGCGTTGAGCAGGATGCCCCGGGTGTCCAGGAAGGCCATGAACTGGAAGGTTTGATTGAAAAGCGCCCGGAAGCGGGTTTCGTTGTCGCGTAATGATTTTTCCCGGGTCAGGAGTTCTCCGGCCATGTGGTTGAAGGAAGCGGCCAATTGCCCGAATTCGTCCCGGGTCGGGATATCGACTGTGACCGCTGATTTCCCGTCTTCGACTTCCCGCATGCCGTCCAGCAGGCGATTGATGGGGGCGATGATCAGGCGCTTGGTGAACATCAAAACGGCGACGAATTCGATAAACACGGCCAGCAGCACCAGGAAGATGATCAAATTGCGGGTGCTGTTCAATCCGGCCAGCATTTCATCTTCCGGGGCAATGGCGGTCACCAGCCAGGATTTGCGCTGCATCGGGCTGGCGCTGTACAGAATGGTTTGGCCGTCCGGTCTTTCGTATTCGGCGCTGGTCGGGCCGTCGATCGACGTCAGGATAGAGGCCAAGGCCGGACGGTGTCTTCCCAGATTTTCAGTTGTCTCGAAATCGGGGTCATAAATAATTTGGCCGTCCTTGCCATAGACCGCCATGTACCCGGTCTTAAACAGCCGTTCCTGTCGAAGGTTGGCGACCAGCGCCTGATGGTTGTAATAGATGCTGGCCCGTCCCCAGTTGGTGACGCCATTGAACAGATACAAATCGAACCGCAAGGCATAACCGCCGATGCTGTCGACCGTCACGACACCCCGGTCGACCATATCCCGGGACGGACCCGTGGCCGGCTGCATGTCGTAAGCACCACCCCGCAGAAAAGCTGTCGATGGATGCAGGGTGGACAGGCCCTTGTTGACGGACAGCACCTGTTTGCCGGTTGAGTCAAAGATTTCCACCAGCGAATAGGCTTGGTTTCTCTGATGCAGGCTGAGAAGGAAATCGACGACGTTGCCCAGTTGCCGGTCGGCCTCAGTCAAGAGGTTGTATTGCCGGTTGAGGAAATAATCCTGAAGGGACGGCAGGTTTTGCAGGGTTCGCAGGTCGGCGGCGATGCCGGTTGCGATTTGGTCGAAACGCTCGGCATAGAGCGTGGTCAGGCCGCGCTGGCGGTCCTTCGTCAGATTGATGATCTGCTTGCTCGACTGATAATAGGAAATCCCTTCGACGGTAATGATCGACAGCAGCAGGACTATGACGCTGCGCACCATCAGTTTGTTGAGCACACCCGGCTTCGGTCTGGATATCCTGAAGGCCATGGTTCTATTTAAACTCCGCCGTCGTCAGGGTCAGGTAATCCAGGTGGCCGTTCAAAGAAAATTTCGGGATGCGGACGCCGGGCCGGACCGCCGCCGTAATGACCCGCTGGGTGGTGAAGACCATCAGCGCCTGCTTGTGGATATAACGGTCCAGGTCTTCCAGCCGCTGCCGGTGGATTTCCGGGTCGGCGGTCTGTAGGGCATGGATAAACCGGCTGTCGTATCGGGCGTCGTTGAGCAGCGACCAGGGACTCGAAGAATGCAGGAACAGCCCCGCATGAAAGGCCAGGCTGTGGATCGGGTTGTCGACCAGGTTGATGGCCAGGTCGTAATCCGCCGGTTGGCCGTGGGTGATTTTATGGCCGACGACGCGGCGCGTCCATTCGGCCCGGGGCACGACGGTCAGATCAAGGTCGATGCCGATGCGGGCGAAATCATGGCGGATGATCTTGCCCACCGAACTGGCGATGTCGGCGACGATGGCGGTCAACTTTAGGGGCATCTCAATGTCGGCCTTGCGCAGCAGGGAGCGGGCCAGTTTCGGGCTATGGGCATAGGGGATCAGCCCGTCGTTGGCGCCGAATTCTCCCCGTTTGCCGAGCGAGGCCAGGGGCACGGCATTGCCAAAGTCGGCATAACGGACCAGGGCTTGCTTGTTGAGGGCGAAATTAAGGGCCTGTCTTACCCGGCGGTCGGCCAGCGGTCCCCGGTTGCGGAGCATGACCCAGTATCCCGACAGCACCAGGCGTTTGAGGATACGGGCCTGGCCCTTGGCCTTTTTCATCAAGTGGGTCGTCTGGTTACCGGCCAGATTGGGGATGAAGTCCAGCTTGCCCGCCAGGAAGGCATCGACCCAATCGCTTTCCGGAATGACTTCGAAGCGAATTTTTTCGATTTTCGGAATATCCGGCCGCCAATAGTCTTTGTTGCGTATGAGTTCAATGGATAATCCCTTGTGCCACTGTCCAAAACGGTAGGGGCCGGTGCCGACCGGATGTTCGGCGAAATTTTTGAGGCCGACCCGGCGGATATAATCCGGCGGGCAGATCGAGCCGAACATGGAAAGCCTGTTGAGGAACATTCCGTCCGGGTATTTGGTGCGGATGATGACCCGGTAGGGATCGTCCGGATCGGGGATCACCTTTTGAAAGGAACTGAGTATCCAGGCATTACCGGCCTTGATCGCCGGGTCCATGACGGTTTCATAGGTGAATTTGACGGCTCTGGCGTCGAACGGTTCTCCGTTGTGAAAGCGCACCCCCCGGCGCAGGGTAAAGGCCCAGTCGGTGGGCGACACCTGCTGCCAGTCGGTGGCCAGGCCCGGCTGGAAATTGCCGTCCAGGTCCAGGTAGACCAGGGAATCGAATATCTGTGTTATGACCGCATAGGAATCAGGGTCGAAGGTCGGGGACAGGGGGTCTATGCCCGGTACATCCTTGCTGAAATAGGCGATTTTCAGGGTTTTACCGGCAGCCATCGGGGCAGAGCTGAATAACAGGCCCACCGCCAGAACGAACCCGACAGCCAGCCGCCAGGATAGTTTGATCAACGGGCCCGGATGACCCGGAAATCTCCAGGTAAAACCGTGCCTCGCACCGGCTTTCTGTAAATCAATTTCGGTTGTCTTGAAAGTCATATACCCACGATCCACTCAGTCGTCTTATATGTGGTGATTACCCCGGAAAAAACTAGACATACAAAGGTATTAGACCCGTTTGCGGTGGTTTTCCGGTAGTTGTACGATTTTTCTGCGGTCTTAAACCCACGAACGATAAGGGGGATTGGGACTTTGCCTTATCCGATGGGGGTATTTATGGCTGGACAGGCACACCGTTCCGGCCCATTTTTTTAGGACGGATTAAGCCAAACGGCGTAGGGAGGACCGCATGACAAAAGCCATCTTTGGAGCCGGATGTTTCTGGGGTGTCGAAGCCGCCTTCCGGCGGGTGCCGGGGGTGACGGCGACGGCTGTCGGGTATTCCGGCGGCTCCAAGGACCACGCCACCTATGAGGAAGTCTGTTCCGGACAAACCGGCCATGCCGAGGTGGTCGAGGTGACCTTCGATGCGGACAAGGTTTCCTATGACGACCTGCTGGCCGTCTTCTGGGACTGCCATGATCCGACGACGCTCAACCGACAGGGGCCGGATGTCGGTTCTCAATACCGCTCGGCCATTTTCTATCTGAATGAGGTACAGCGTGAAACCGCCCATGCGTCGGTGGAAGCGCTGACCGCCTCCGGGCGTTTCCACGGGCCCGTCGTCACCGAGATCACCGAGGCCGGCCCTTTCTGGATGGCCGAGGACTATCACCAGCAATACGTCGAAAAGCGCGGCGGCGGACATTTCTAGAAACATGCTGACCCGCCGCGCCCTGCTCTATGCCGGCACCGCCCTGGGCTCGGCCCTGGGCACCCTGGGGCTTGGCCGGGCGGCCCACTCGGCAGCCGTATCGGCCTCTATCGAACAGCCCAAGACGCCCTCGGCCCGGTCCTTCGTGGGGCGGGCCTTCGACATGAAGCGCTTGGCCGAAAAAACCGGCGATCAGTCTTTTGGCGCCGTTGTCGTGCGGGATGGCCGTATCGTCGGCCAGGCCCCCAGCCGTGTCGTCGTCAACCGGGACCCGACCGCCCATGCCGAAATGGAAGCCATCCGCGACGCCGCCCGCCGTCAGGAAACCCGCCACCTGTCCGGGGCGGTTCTCTATTCTTCGTCCCATCCCTGCCCGATGTGCGAAGCCGCCGCCTACTGGGCAGGAATCGACCGCATGGTCTACGGTTCCGCTGCCACCGACGGCGGGGCGCCGATGTTGGGACGGTGCTGATTTTATGACCGGCTAGCCGGTAACCAAAAAGATCAGCCGCCGTAGAAGACGTTTTCGCCCAGTTCCTTCATTTCCAGGATGGCTTCGTCGGGCCGGCCGTCGGGCTGTTGGGCGACGGCGGCATCGATCACTTCGCCGATGACGATATGGTGGTCGCCCTGTTCGACGATGCCGTCGAGGCGGCAGACGACACTGGCCGGAGCATTGTCGAGCACCGGCTGGCCTTCGGTTCCGTCATGGTAGGGCTCGCCGCTGATCGTATCGGCGTCCGCTTCCGCCGGTTTGAAAAAGGCGAAGGCGGCTCCCTGCTGTCCCTTGCCCAGCATGTTGAGGCAGAAATGACCGGCTGCCTTGGCGGTGGCATAGGCGCCGGAATCGGCTTTCAGACCGACCACCAGCAGCGGCGGGTCGAAGGAGGTCTGGGTCACCCAGTTGACGGTGGCGGCGGCAATGGCGCCGTCTTTATCTTTGGCGGTGAGCACGTAGATTCCGTAGGGAATCATCCGCAAGGCGGTTTTTTTCTGTTCGCTGTCCATGATGGGTCGGTTCCCCCTGTTGATGGTTTGACGGCGCTGTCACGGAGATTGAAATACCTCCGAAGGGCCGTCCGGTAAACCCCAAGGTTTGGTTCTATGGCGATTGAGGCGAGAAGCCGTTAAACGGCCTATTTCGATTCCGGCTCGTCGTCCGGGATATCGGGAAGCTCGTCGGCTTTGATTTCGCCGTTGTTGATCAGGAACTGGCGGCGCTGGCGATAGGCGTTCCGTTCAAGCGCATAGGAATCAAGCGAGCCTTTGGTCATCTCCTGGATGGTGTCCTGATTGTCGGAATATTCGGTGACACCGCCGGCCGCCGTCGCCGCCAGGGGCAAAGGATTGGCGATGGTCGTGATGATGTCGCCGCTGGCATCACGGAGATTGCTGGGGCCGATGACGGGAAGCACAATATAAAAACCGCTATCGACGCCGCTGGCACCCGCCGCCTGTCCAAGGTCTTCCTTGCGCTGAACCATACCCATGTCGGATGCCGGATCGCTGGTGCCGCCGAGCCCGAGGGTGGTGTTGACGAAGAAGCGCTTGGTGGCGGTGCCGGCGTTTTCCGTATCGCCCTGCAGGAAACTGCTGATGGCGGTGACCGGCTCGTTTAGGTTGGAGGCGGCGTTAGAGATCGCCTTCTCAACCGGGTCCGGCGTTACCGCCTGATAGCCATCGACCAGCGGGTCTATCAGTAATGTCCTGAGAAATGTGTTGAAGCCGGAAGTAACCCGGTTCAGGGGTTCCAAAGGATCGTTGGCGTCTTCCAGAGCGGGGGGCGTGGCGTTGACTGCCGGGGAGCCTTTCTGAACGGGGGCTGGTTTGCCTTCCTCTGCGGACAACGCTCCGACGGGAATGAGAAGCGCCAGGGCCAAGCCCACTCCCCACCATGTACTGGTCGTCATCGGATTTCCCTCCACAGAGCCGCAACAGATATTTATATATGGACAAATTGCCTTGTTGCTCGGATTTTTGCACAGGTTAAGCTATGAAGGAACGGGAATATTCGTTGAACACCCGGTTTGAAGGAAAGAATTCATGAGTTCCGACCCAATCAAGGATTTGTTGGGAAAAATAACCGATCTTGAACGGAAGGGGCGGCAGGACAAACCGCGCCACGAGGCTGCCCTCCCGCAAGAGGCAGGGGATGGACCGCCGCAACCAGCCGGGACCGATGAAGCCCAAGAGACCGGCGGTGGGGCTCCGTCCGCGGTTACCGATAAACCCGGCGGGCAGCAAACGGCTAGGGTCCGGCCCCGGCGTTCCGCAAAGGTGAAACCCCGCCCCCGCGTCCGGCCGGCACCGAAAGCGGCGGTCAAGCCGTCACCGGCGACGCCGCAACCGGCCCAGAAAACAGCCCCGATACCGGCCCAGACACCAGAGCCGGAGGTTGCGGCGGAACCACAGACCCCTTCGGCCGGGCCGGATATCTTTATCGCCGAGGAGGTGGTGATCGGCCCCGCCGAACC
>JADHTD010000067.1 GCA_016776525.1 Rhodospirillales bacterium | reverse complement strand
GCCGAGGCATTAAATTTTGGATCTTCGACGCGACAAGTGGAATCCTCGAGGCGTTCAGGCGAATGGAAAGGTCAATGTCCGCTGTTAGGGGCTACAGCGGAAGTCATTTCGTGTCGGTAATAGAGTCGGTTCGTGACCCTTACCTGACGTTAACCCTCACATTAAATTAGCCAACGACGTTAAATTCCGGCACCACAATGGCAACATTTTATGTGGTGGCTGTCATCGCTTCGCCGTCTTTCATTTCAGCGAGACAGCACTGCGACACTTGGTCAACTCGCCGCTTTGTTGAAGTCATCGATCATCCGATCCCAAGCCGGGACCACATCCATAAGATTGTCCCAGAAACTGGGATCGCGCCGGGCATCGAAGGCGGCCAGTTCAGCCCCTTGTTGCTCGACCCATGTATAATAGCCCAAGTTGAAGACCCGCTCGCGGTCGCGCAGGCTCTGCTCGTGGGTGTGGTCGGTGACGGTCCCCAGCATATAGCGCCCATAGGCTTCGGCGGCTGCCAACTCGTCGAACGTGCCGCCGAAGGTGCTGGCCTGCGCCTTGTTCAATTCAGTGCCATACATTTCGGCCCCGTCAGTGGCCACGCTCAAGACTACGTCGTTGGCCCCAAGACCCATGTATTTAGCCATCTTGATGGCGCCCAACACGTTGGCAATCGACGACAGGCCAAGGTCGGCCAAGGCTCCCAGCGTCTCTTGGCCGAGACCGGTTCTTTTGCAAAGGGCGCTGCGGCCAACCGTCGTGTTAAAGACCAGATTGAGGGCGTCCGACGCCTTGTCGCTGACGCCAATCACATAATCCGTGTTAAGAACGTTATGGATGTAGGGAACATGCTTGTCGCCAATGCCCTGTATATTGTGCTCACCATAGCCATTATACAGAAGGGTCGGACATTCAAGAGCTTCGACAGCGCAAATTTTGGCGCCCAGCCGCTGCTTCAGATAATCACCGGCGGCTAGGGTGCCACCAGAACCCGACGCGGAGACAAAGGCACGTGCCTTGAGTTTTCCATCCGTGTTGACCGCGTTGAAGATGCGTTCCAGCGCCGGGCCGGTGACGGCGCGATGGACGATGTAATTACCGAATTCGTTAAACTGGTTGAGGATGACGTTCTCCTCGCTTTCAGCCATTTGGTTGCAAGCGTCATAGATTTCCTTGACGTTGCTCTCGGTACCGTAAGTTCGCACAATATCGGCAGGGTCAGTCACCCAGTCTTCCAGCCACAGGAAGCGTTCGCGGCTCATGCCTTCGGGCAGGACGGCGACGCTGCGGCAGTCGAGGATGCGTGAAATAGCGACACCGCCACGACAGTAATTGCCCGTCGAGGGCCATACAGCCCGGTGATGGGTCGGATCGAACTGACCACTGATCAAGCGCGGCACAAGGCAACCATAGGCCGCCAGCACCTTGTGGGCGCGAACCATCGGGAAACGGTTGCCGACGGCAACGACAATTTTAGCCTCTACACCGGTAAGTTCCGACGGCAGGACGACATGCCCCGGCACGTCATCCAGAGTTTTACGGTCGACACCATTGTGCCAGTGCACCCGAAACAAATTGCGGGCGTCCGGCGCATCGGGATCGGCCCCACGCACTTGTGCCTCAATCTCTTCGCGCGCAGCGACCGGATCGGCCAGTTGGGAAATTTTCGGCAGCTTAACGCCGGCTTTTCTTAGTCGCTCGACAGAGTGACTATAAGCTTCGCGATTAACGATTTCGCATTCCAATCCGATTGACATAACTTTCCTTCACCGCAACCTTTGTCGACGGTGCCTCTGTTGACTGTGTTGTTAAACGGTCTTTCGCACACCCTTGGTATCGGTAATCAACTGATAATTTTCCGGTTCGCGGTGCTGGGCGAAGTCAAATATATTAGCCTGGATCTCTCGGCAACGCTCAAGGTCACATTCATGAACGATGAGCTCGTCGCCAAGGGTCTTGCACTCGGCGACAATTTCACCGGTCGGTGCAATAATGCAGCTGCCGCCGATCAGGTCGCATCCTTCCTCGTTACCCGCCTTGGCGACGCCAACGACCCAGGTTCCGTTCTGATAGGCGCCTGCCTGCATCACCAAGTGGTTATGGAAATCCTGTAGGTGATCATGTTCTGGAGCCGGCGGATAATGAACCGGCGTATTGTAACCCAACATCACCAGCTCCACACCCTGCAAGCCCATAACCCGAAAGGTTTCCGGCCACCGGCGATCATTGCAGATGCACATTCCCATAACGCCACCAAAGGCGTTAAAGGTCTGAAAGCCGAGGTTTCCTGTTTCAAAATAGCGCTTTTCCAGATGTTGAAACGGTCGCCAGGTTTCGTTTTCTCGATGGCCGGGAAGGTGAACCTTGCGGTACTTGCCGACGACTTTACCACCCTTATCGACCAAAATTGATGTGTTGAAGTGGCGCATCCGCCTATCTTCCTCGACCAGCTCCGCATAGCCGAGATAGAACCCAATGCCGAGGTCAATCGCCGCCTCGAACAGCGGACGCGTTTCGGGACCGGGTATTTCCGTCTCGAAATACGAGTCAATTTGCGCCTGATCCTCCATGAACCAGCGTGGGAAAAACGTCGTCAGGGCCAGTTCCGGAAAGACGATGAGTTCGACGCCATGGCCTTTCGCTTCCGTCATTAGGGCGATCATCCTGGCAACCGCCGAAGCGCGTGACTCGTCGCGGGCAATGGGGCCCAGCTGCGCGGCGCCGATTACGATATTGTTTGCCATGCCTGTTCCTTTAACTTTCCGCTTTTTCCAAGACAACGTGGAGCAACACATTGGCCCCGGCCTGAATGTCGCCGGGCTTAGTGAATTCCTCAATGTTGTGACTAATGCCGTCTCGGCTGGGCACAAAAATCATCGCCGTCGGGCAATTGGGGGCGAACATCTGCGCATCATGACCGGCGCCGGAGGGCATACGCCGGGTCGATAGGTCCTGTCCTTTGGCAATTTTTTCAATCAGGTCGGTCATCTCCGGCGCAAAATCCACCGGCGCAAAGCGGGCCAGAGTCCGACGTTCGATAGTCGCCCCCTCATCGCTCGCCACCTTGTCGGCGTAGGAAAACAGACGGGCTTCCGCCTGTTGCAGCAACCGTTCATCGGTGTTGCGAAGATCGACGGTCATCAATGCCCGGTTTGGCACAACATTGACCAGACCGGGCGCCACTTCGACAACTCCGGCCGTCGCCACCTGATCGCCACCCATATCTTCCGCAATGGACCGCGCTTCGACAGCAATCCTGGCGGAAACGACGGCGGCATCGCAGCGCATGCGCATTGGCGTCGTTCCGGCGTGATTGGACACGCCACCGATCACAAGCTCAGTCCAGGAAATTCCCTGCACTCCTTCAACGACACCTATGGCAGTGCCTTCTGCATCAAGGACAGGACCTTGCTCGACATGCATCTCGATGAAACAGTGTGCGCGAAAATGCCCTGTCTCGGCGTCGCCGCAGTAGCTTATTTTTTGTAGTTCCTCGCCAACCACAGTCCCATCGATCCCGGTCACGGCTAAAGCCTCATCAAGGTCAAGAAATCCTTGGTGGACGGCGCTGCCCATCATGTCCGGAGCGAACCGAGCCCCTTCCTCGTTGGTGAAAAACGCCACCGCCAGCGGACGCCGGGTAGTGATCCCGGCATCATTAAGGGTCTGTATTACTTCAAGCCCGGCGATGACGCCCAAGCATCCGTCATAGATGCCGCCGGTCCTTACGGTATCGATATGCGAGCCGACCATGACCGGCGGCCCATCTTCACTGCCCGCACGGATGCCGATGACATTGCCAATACCATCAATTGACACCGCAAGACCAAGGTCACGCATCCAACCGACGACCCGGTCACGCCCTTGGCGATCCTCCTCGCTGAGCGCCAGACGGCAACAACCGCCGCCTTCCAAAGCACCTATCTTAGCCAGTTCTTCGAGCCGATGAATCAAACGATCCCCATCGACGGTCAAATTCGAGAGACTCATGACCAGTTCCCCTGGGTAGCCGAAGCGCGAACCACGTCGCCCGAACGACCGACAATTGTGTTATAGGCTTCCGCATCGGTGTCCCCTTCCGAACCGATTACGACGACCCGGCTGGTTTCGTCGAGGCCAAGCAACGCCCGCGCTTCGGCGTCCTGACTGGCCAGCAGAAAACCCGCCAGACCGGCGACCCCGGACTCGCCGCCGACGATGGGTTGGTCGCCGTTTCCTCCTGCCGCCAGCAGTCGCATGGTTTCGGCGGCGGCCGCGTCGGGGATAGTCATGGCGGCATGAGCGCCCGTCTTCATAATCGGCCAAGCCAGTGGGGACGGTTCCCCGCAGGCAAGGCCCGCCATTAGGGTATCCATCTCACCGGCCACGACAACGGGCTCAGCCGCCTTAAGGCTCTCGAACCAGCAAGCGGCATTATGCGGTTCAACCATTACCGTGATAGGCCGCGTTTCATCGTAGGCCTGCCAGAATTGTCCGCAGACCGCCGCCGCCAGACCGCCAACACCGGCCTGAACGAAAAGATGGCTTGCTGGCCGGTCAGCCGGCAACTGAGAAACCACCTCATCGGCTAGCAGAGCATAGCCTTGCATGACGTTGCCTGAAGCTTCGGCGTTGCCCCCGGCCGCGGTGTCGGGTACAACGTGCCAGCCTTTGATCGCAGATGTTTTGCTAGCCATGCGCACTGCGTCGTCAAACGATCCGGGAGCACGACGAACCTCCGCACCATATGAAGCAATGGCTCTCTCACGACCTTCACTGACGGCTTCGTTTATGTAGATCACGCAACGGCAACCGAACATCCGGGAACCCCAAGCCACCGAACGACCATGGTTGCCATCGGTCGCAGCGCAAATCGTGACACCGGCGACGACATCTCGATGCTTGCCATCCAGTAAGTCAATGCTGGTTACTTCCTTGCCGATGGTCCGGCGGATTTCTTTCTCAATTACGTGGAATACCGCATAGGCGCCACCCAATGGCTTAAAACTGCCAAGTCCAAACCGTCCGCTTTCGTCCTTATAGTATAGGGAGTCGACTTTGGCGGCACGGGCAACCCCAGGCATCTTGACCAGCGGCGTCAACTGATAGCCCGGCCATGTTGTAATTTCACGGCGCGCCCTCTGCAATCCTTCTGCACTGAGAACAGCCGCCTGCTCAGCACCATATGGCGCGGCGATAGCGGCATTGGGGTTGCCAATGATTGAAAAAGGGCAATTGGGTAGAATTTTAGTCATTCTGGAAAAAGACTCTTAATCATGATGGACCTTCCCGGAAGGAAGGGCCGCGCGGTTCGCCGTGCGGCCCGTTCCCCACAGAAAGAAACCGTGAATGGTTACTTGGTGGCGTCTTTGATCGCCGTTATGTAAGCATTCATCATGTCTTCGCCTTCAGCACCAAGTTTGGTCTTGATAACCCCCTTGATGACTGGAAGCGCCGCAGCCTGGAACTTCGCCTTTTCGGAAGCAGGCAGAGAATAGACTTCCAGATCCTTGGCAAGGGCCGGCAGACCACGCTCGGAAGCCTCGATAATACGGCTGATGCCACGCCCGGCGGTAATCGCAGAACGTGCTGCATAAGCGACAACATCTTTTTCACTCGCCGTGAGTCCGTTGAAGAACCCTTTGTTCATGACCCAAACATAGGGCGTGAACAGGTGACCGCTCAACGTCAGATATTTTTGCACTTCGTTGAACTTGGCAAAGGCGATGATCGGAACCGGGTTCATCTGACCATCGGCGACTCCGGTCTGCAATGCGGTGTAGACTTCGGACCAGGCGATTCCGGCCGGTTGACCGCCAAGAGATGAGACGAGCCCCTTATGGGTTTCGAGGCCCATAGTGCGGATTTTCAGCCCCTTGAAGTCGGCAAGGGTTTTGACCGGACGCTTCGAATTGGTGAAATTGAAGAAACCGCCGGAATCTCCAAAACCAAGAACATGCATGCCGGTTTTGCTTTCGATGCTGCCAGACAATTTCTTGCCGAAGGAACCATCAAAGACCTTGTAAGTAGCTGAAATATTAGGAAAGGCGAAAGGTACGTCGAGAGCGCCGATCAACGGATAGACGGAAGAGAACCCACCCGTCGAGTGAATACCGGATTGAATAACGCCCGCCTTCACCTGCTGCAATACTTCGGCATCTTTGCCAAGCTGTCCCGAAGGAAACAACTGAACCTTGACCGTTCCGTTGGTACCCGATTCGACCAGGCTTTTGAAGACCGTTGCCATGGCTCCTGTCGAGTTATCAAACGGATCATTTTTATTAAGATGAGAAAGCTTGAGAACTTTCTCCGCGTGGGCGGTGGTCGCTCCGAGACCGACACTGGCGATGAGTCCCGCCGCTACAAGCAATTTTCCGTACTTCATGTTAACCTCCTGGTTGGTTGAAAAAAATTATGATTGATTTATCCGCAGTCATTTACATTCCGAGCAACCGCGGGACGAACATCGTGAGATCGGACCAGAATGCGATAAGCACAAGAATGGCGACCTCGGCGATGAGAAACGGAATCAGCGACTTACTGATCCGTTCGATGCGCTCTCCGGTAACAGACGAGAGCACAAACAGGCAGGCGCCGACAGGCGGCGTCATCAGGGAAATATTAAGGGCAAGAATGATCATGATCCCAGCGTGAACCGGGTCCATTCCGATGGCCAGAGTCAGCGGGGCCAGAACAGGCGCCAGGATGATCAGCGCCGCATTGATGTCCATGAACATCCCGACCATCAGCAGCAGGCCCAAAATCAGCGCGATGATGACGTTCGGGTCATCCGACATCGACAGGAACCATGCGGCAATGGTTTGCGGTATTTGCATGAACGTCATCCACCAGCCAAGAATCGACGCCGACGCGATAATCAGGAATACGATGCCGGTGATCCGGGACGTCCGGATCAACATTTCGATAATGTCGTTAACGCTTAGGGCGCGGTAGACGACAATGCCGACGAAAAGAGCATAAAATACGGCGATGGCCGCGGCCTCGGTCGGGGTCACCACGCCGGAAAGAATACCGCCGAGTATGATGACCGGCATCAGGATTGCCAGAAAACTATAGCGGAAAGCGGTCAGGATACGCGCCAGACTTGGTCCCTCTTCGCTTTTGGGCAAACCGAGATGCCGTCCAAGCGCGGCGATGACCGCCATGCAAACCAGACAAATCAAAAGGCCTGGTAAAATACCGGCGGCGAATAATCCGGCAATGGAAACTCCCATCAGCGAACCGTAGATAACCATCAGGTTCGAAGGTGGAATGGTTGGCCCGATAATGGACCCGGCCGCAGTGACCGCGCAGGCGAAGGGGCGTGAATAACCTTTTTTTACCATTGCAGGAACCAGAGTGTTGCCAAACGCCGCCGCGTCCGAAACTGCGGCTCCGGTCATACCCGCGAAGAGTACCGAAGCAACCATGTTCGAGTGGGCCAATCCCCCCCTGAGATAACCGACCAGAGCATCGGCGAATTCAGCAAGCCTTCCCGTGATGCCCGACCGGTTCATGATTTCACCGGCCAGAATAAAGAACGGCATAGCCATGAAGGTAAAGAGATTCAAGCCTCCGAAAAACCGCTGGGCGGCCATGGAGAGAAAATTATCGCCGCCGATCTGCACCAGCCCGGCGACGCCGGCAATGCCGAGAACATAACCAATTGGCACACCGACCAGGATAAGACCAAAAAACATGCCTATAACGATGATCATCCGGACTGCCCCTCTGACGGTTCAGTCTCAACAACGGGTTTTATCGCCGCGATAAAAATTTGCAGCGCCGTCAACCCTGCGGCGACTGGGACGGATGCGTAGGGCACCATCATTGTCATGCCGAAAATCATCGCAAACTGGCTGGCGCCGTCGACGGCCATGCCAACCCCATAAATGCAAAGAAACACGAAAAATGCGATCCCCAAGAAATCAATTGCCGTCTGTAAAATCATCCTCGGCAATGGCCGCAGCAGCCGCGACAGGAAATCGAGACCAATGTGCTCTCGTCGATGGGCGGCGCACGATACCGCCAGCAAGGCTGCCCAGATCATGATGTAACGGGCCAGTTCCTCGGTCCAGGTGAGGCCCAACTCGAGAACGTAGCGCGCTATAATGCCAAACCAGACATCAAGCACCAGCGCAGCCACCAGAACGACGCAGACTCGCTCCACCCACCAATTCAGTTTTTCACCGAACAACCACATCGTACCGCGAAGGTTTGAGGCCTTAACCATCTGTATTGAAATTCTTTTTTCTTATTGAGCCTAAAATATTCTGTTACTTTTTAGATACTTAATGTTTTAATGAGGTAAATTTGACCCTAATTTATTGACTTGGTCAATATTTTTTGGAATTTTCGTTTCATGAAATTTATACGACGGGAATACGACATGGGCGGGAATGATCATGAGGACAGTGAAGACAGTCTCGAAAAACGGATTTTCGGAGCCTATGACATATTCTCACCAGCAGAACTCAGGCTGGCTGATGCGCTGATCAAATGCCATGGAGACTTGGCGCGTTATTCAGCAACGGAACTGGCGCTCGAGGCCAGTGTTTCAAAGGCAACGACAGCACGATTCTTCCAAAAACTCGGATACACCGATTTCCGTCATGCACGCCGCCAGGCACTACAATCGCGACCCTGGGGTTCGCCACTTGAGGCGCTGGCGGAATTGACCGAGCCGCTTCAGGGCCGCGGCAATCTCGGCCGCCATGTGGCCAACGATATTCACAACTTGACACAAACCGCAGAGGAAATCCCCCCCCAGGATCTGGCGCGGGCGACCGGCATCCTTGCCAACGCGCGACGTATCCTCGTCGTCGGTTTTCGCAACAGCCATTCACTCGCGTCCTACGCTTTTATGGTTCTGAATTCCATCAAGCCCGATGTCCGCCTGCTCGGCCCCAATGGCCTGTCTTCACCGGAGCAGATTGTTGGTCTTGGAAAGGATGATGCCATACTGGCTGTCGGCTTTCGCCGTCGTCCTCACGCTTTGCCTCAACTTCTCGAGACGGCTGGCGTTCGTGGCGCTAATTCGGTTTTGATCGCCGATAGCACGGCCCGTAAAACGGCTGACCTGGCGACTGTGACCCTGACCTGTAAAAACCAAGGAGCCAATCTTTTCGATTCCTACGTTTCCGGCCTAACCATCCTGAATTTTCTGTGTTCTAGCGTTGCGCTTAACATCGGCGACCCTGCCTGGGCACGGCTCTCTGAAATCGAAGACCTCCATGATGCCTTCGGCGACCTTATCCAGCCGGAAAAGAGCGAGCCATGCTAATTGTTCAAATGGCCCCTCGATGAATCTGGCGACCTGGCGTTGCACCGGTGGGTTTGCCATCCCGCCAAATCCATTGACCATCATTCATAACGAGTGAGATGCCAGCCGCAGGCCTCTCAGGGTTTTCATAAGAAGCGGTATCGTTCACTGTTTGAGGATCAAAGACGACCACATCAGCGCAAGCCCCAGGCCTGAGAGTTCCGCGGTTCTTCAAGCCAAAAACCCGGGCGGGAACACCGGTCATGCGGTGAACAGCCTGTTCCAAACTTAGCACACCCAACTCACGCACATACCGTCCCAGCACACGCGGAAATGTTCCCCACAGGCGGGGATGCGGTTTTTTGTCGTGAGGCAGTCCATCTGACCCAATCATGGTATTCGGACTTGCCAGAATCCGTTTTAAATCTTCCTCATCCATTTTGAAATAGATCGCTCCTGCAGGGTTCAGACGATCAATCGTTTCGTCAATACTTGTCATCCATTCAGCGGCAATTTCATGCAAATCACGCCCCGCCATTTCTGGATGGGGGTCAGACCATGTGATCAGGACCTTTTCCCCCTCGTTAATAAATTTTTTTAGAAGGATGGTGGAACTGGCTGTGTATGGGTACACATCAATATCAAGACTGATATCCCGCTGCGCTTTCTGGACTAAGGCAAGTGTTTCACGCGAACGCCCATGGTTGTGCCGACCAAGCACTTTGAAATGGGAGATAACGGATGCACAACAGGCTTCTTGACCAATACGGACCGTTTCATGGATAGCTTCATGCACCAAGTCTTCTTCGTCGCGCATATGGCTGGTATGAATGCCACCTCGGTCCGCGACTACGCGGGCGAGTTCAATAACCTCCTCGGTTGATGCCGCACGGGCCGTGGAGTAAGCCAGCCCGGTAGAAAGACCAACGAAGCCGGCGTCGAGAGCCTCATCCAACATAATGATCATCTTGTCGATTTCGGCAGGCGTCGCTTGACGATTTAACCCATCCATAACCGATGCCCGCAGCGAAGAATGCCCACATAACAACACTGCATTTGTCGCAGCTGGTGTTTCCTCCAGGGCCTCCGTATATTCATGCGCCCGCTCAAAGCGGTACCATTCTTTCGTCCCCAGCAGGTTCATGGGCGGCGGCGGATCATTTCTGCCGCTAAAGGGGGCGAGACTGATACCGCAATTTCCTGCCACCACCGTTGTAACGCCCTGGCTGACCTTTGGGGTCATGTGGGGGCACTCCAACAACAAGCGATCATCGTGGGTATGGGCATCAATAAAACCAGGCGTGACAACCCACCCAGCTGCATCGATGGTCTCTTTTG
>JADHTD010000066.1 GCA_016776525.1 Rhodospirillales bacterium | reverse complement strand
GACCATGGCCTGAAATTATCTCCGGTCTTTTTTGCTTATCCTGGGCGCGGGTGGGTTGGGGTCAAGTCCGGGCCAATTTACAATAAAGTCACCCATTCGGCGGCCCATTTCTGGGCCTCGTCATCGGGCAGCGGCTGCGTGCAGGCATCGATCTCAAGGCGTTCGCCGATGCGCTGGCCGCCCAATTCGCGCAGAAGCTTGTCGATGTTCTTACCGGCGTCGCAGAAAGTATCCTGGTAGGTCTGGTCCCCCAAAGCGATCACGCCATAGCGCAACGCCGACAGGTCCGGCTTGGTGTCATCCAGGGAGTCGTAGACAGCTTGGAAGTTCATGGGAAATTCACCCATGCCGTAGGTTGAGGTGCAGACCAGGACGATTTCGCGCGCAGCGATATCGGCGGCATCGGTGCTGCCGTCGTCGACAACCTCCACCTCATGGCCGGCCTTCTGGAAATCCTCTTCCAGGCATTCGGCGACCATCTGGGAGTTCCCCGTCTCCGTGCCAACCAGTATCAGAATCTGTGCCATGACCCTCGCATCTCAACAACAAGCCGCGGTTCAACCCAGGCTCTCTTTGAAAGTACAAGCCTTTCCAATGGTTTACAAGCAAAGGAAAGGCTCGCTCCGTATATATACATTTTTTGATACCAAAATACCGATTTATTGTCTATTTTTTCCCTGAGCCAAGGCCCGGACTGCATTTGCGCCGCTTCCCAAGAGCGGCTACCCTGAACGGACGGGCATTGGGAATGTTGTTACAGGGGAAGGAAATTAGCATGCCTGCGGACGAAAAAGGCCTTTTGAAAACCATCAAGAGCGGCCGCAAGATCAGTAATCCCGATAAAATGACTCCCGGCTACCGGGGCGAAGTAATCCGTCTGATGACCATCTTCGTCGACACCGAACTGGCCTGGGCGGCGGGCTATGCCGATTCCATCAACCGGGCGCCGGGCATGCGCGAACGGGTGGTGGCAGCGCAGATCGCCGCCGAGAAACTGGGCCATGCGGAACAGGGAATGTCCCTGCTGGAAGCCTTCGGCGTCAACCCCGGCCTTTATATCCGCTCCCACGCCTGGACGGCGCGGCTCGACCGCACCCTGGACCTCAGGAACCGCCAGGTCGGCGACGACAAGCGGCTCAACGTGCTGCATTACCCGCTGGAGGGCTGGACCGACGCCGTGGTCATGAACTTCCTGCTGGGCGAAGCCACCGTCATCCACCTGGGCGAACTGGCGGCCTGTTCCTATGCGCCGCTGGCCAGGGCCATGACCGCTATCGTCAAGCGCGAAACCGGCCACGCGGAAAGCGCCGAGAAGGGCGTCAAACAGGCCATCGGACGGGACGCCACCCCGGCCGCCGCCCAGGTTGCCGTCGATTACTGGTATCCCCGGGTCGGCGCCACCTTCGGGCGCATCGATTCCGACCGCCTCAAACTTTACCAGGGATACGGCCTGCGCAAATGCTCCAACGCGCAATTGCTGAAAACCTGGGAAAGAGCGGTGGCCAGGAAGCTCAAACGCCTGAAACTGAAGGCACCGGCCTGACGCCGATTGGGCGGTGTTCCCCGCCGCCATCCCATCCGAGAAGGACAGAGCTTAAGGTTATGGCCAATACTCCATCCGCAGACGGCACCGGCTCCTACCAGGATATCCTGGTCGAAGAGCCGCGTCCGTATGTCCTTTTGATCACCCTCAACCGGCCGGATGCCCGCAATGCGCTGCACACGCCGATGCTGGCGGAGATCGCCGCCTGCCTCAGGGCGGCGGCGGACAAGGACGCTATCCGCGCCGTCGTCATCACCGGCGGCGAAAAGGTCTTTGCCGCCGGTGCCGACCTCAAGGAACTGGGCGATCACGATGCGGTTTCCATCGAGAACGATCCCCGGCCCGGCCACTGGGCGCTGATCCAGGCCTTTCCGAAACCGTTGATCGCCGCCGTCAACGGCTATGCCCTCGGCGGCGGTAATGAACTGGCCCTGTCGGCCGACATCATCATCGCCGGGGATGACGCCAAGTTCGGCCAGCCCGAGGTCAACGTCGGCATCATGCCGGGCGCCGGCGGCACCCAGCGCCTGACCCATGCAGTTGGCAAATCGCTGGCCATGCAGATGGTGATGGCTGCCGATTTCATTGACGCCGACCGCGCCCAGGCCGCCGGACTGGTCAGCGAAGTGGTGGCCCCCGAGGAATGCATCGCCCGCGCCGTCCGCTTGGCGGAAACCATCGCCGCCAAGGCACCGAAGGCCGTGCAACTGGCCAAGCAGGCGGTCCTCAAAGCCGATGAAGAGGCCCTCAAAGGCGGCCTGCAATTCGAGCGCCGCGCCTTCTGTTCCCTGTTCGCCACCGAAGACAAAACCGAAGGCATCCAGGCTTTCCTGGAAAAACGCAAACCCGACTTCAAGGGGAAATAGGCCCGCACCATGTCTGAAGACGCCATCCTCACTGAAGCCGCCGGCGGCATCGCCACCATCACGCTGAACCGGCCCGACAAGCTCAATGCTTTCACCGCCGACATGTTGACGACACTGCGCCGGACCCTGGAGCAAGCCGACGCCGACAAGGCCGTCGGCGCCGTCATCCTGACCGGCGCCGGGCGCGCCTTTTGCGCCGGACAGGATTTGTCCGAACGGGCCATGTCGATGCAGGACGGCGGCGGACCGCCCGACCTCAGCGTTACCATCGGCGAATATTACAATCCCCTGATCCGCACCATCCGCGGCCTGCAACTGCCCGTCGTCTGCGCCGTTAACGGCGTCGCCGCCGGGGCCGGGGCCAATGTGGCGCTGGCCTGCGATATCGTCATCGCCGCCCGCTCGGCCAGTTTTATCGAGGCCTTCTGCAAGATCGGCCTGGTGCTGGATGCGGGCGGTTCCTACCACCTGCCGCGCCTGGTGGGGCGGGCCCGGGCGGCGGGCATGGCTTTGCTGGGAGACCGCATCGACGCCGAAAAGGCCGCCGAGTGGGGGCTCATCTGGCAATGTGTCGACGACGAAGAGTTAATGACCGCCACCGGTGACATCGCCCGGCAACTGGCCGACGGACCGTCGCAGGGCCTGGGCCGCATCAAGCAGGCCCTCAACGCGTCGCTGACCAACGGCCTCGATGAGCAACTGGACCTGGAACGGGACCTGCAAAAAATTTGCGGCGAGTCCGACGATTACCGGGAAGGGGTCATGGCCTTCATGGAAAAACGCAAACCCGATTTCGGAGACCGCTAGATGAGCGCCCTTGATCCAACCGCGCCGGTCGGCGTGCTGGGGGCCGGCACCATGGGGGCCGGTATAGCCCAGGTGGCCGCCGCCGCCGGTCATCCGGTGTTGTTGTTCGATGTGGCGGACGGCGCCGCCGAAGCCGGACGCGACGGCATCGCCAAGGCCCTGGAACGGGTCGTCGCCAAGGGCAAGATGGCCGCCGCTGACCGCGACGGATTGCTCGACCGCATCACGCCGTGCCAAACGTTCGAGGATTTGAAACCGGCCTTGCTGGTGGTGGAGGCGGTGCTCGAAGACCTGGACGTCAAACAGAAGGTGTTTACCGACCTGGAAAAGCTGCTGGCCCCGGAAGCCATCCTCGCCACCAACACCTCGTCCATCGCCATCGCCGCCATCGCTGCCGCCTTGGATGACCCCTCGCGGCTGGTCGGCATGCACTTCTTCAACCCGGCGCCGCTGATGGCCCTGGTCGAGGTGGTCAGCGGCATCGGCACCGCCAGCGGCGTCGCCGATATTGTTTTTGATACGGCGGCAAACTGGGGCAAGAGCCCGGTGCACGCCAAATCGACGCCGGGATTCATCGTCAACCGGGTGGCCCGGCCCTTTTATGCCGAGGCTTTGCGGCTGTTGGAAGAGGGAGCCGCCGATGCCGCCACCATCGACGCCATGCTGACCGGCGGCGGCGGTTTCCGCATGGGGCCCTTCGCCCTGATGGACCTGATCGGGCACGATGTGAACTATGCCGTCACCTGTTCCGTCTTTGAGGCCTTTTACCAGGATCCGCGCTTCCTGCCGTCCCTGGTGCAGAAGGAACTGGTCGATGGTGGCTTGTTGGGCCGCAAATCCGGCCACGGCTTCTTTGGCTATGGAAAAGGCGCCGACAACCCGCAAGCAGCCACGGCGCTGGCCGGGCCGAAACCGAGAAAGGTCTATGTGGAAGGCGACCTGGGGCCCCTCGCCCCCCTGCTGGCCCGCATCGAGGCGGCGGGGATTGCCACTTCCCGCACCCATGCCGACGGCCCCGGCGGACTGGCCCTGGGCGGCTTGCTGCTGATGCTGACCGACGGGCGCACTGCCACCCAGCGGGCCCATGACGAAAGCCTTGATAATCTGGTGGTCTTCGACCTGGTCCTCGATTACGCCAAGGCCTCGCACATCGCCCTCGCCGCCGCCGACCAGGCCGATGCAAAAGCCGCCGCCAAGGCTGCCGGGCTGTTCCAAGCCCTGGGCTTCGAGGTATCCGTTATTGACGATGCGCCGGGCCTGATTGTTATGCGCACCGTCGCCATGCTGGCCAATATTGCTGCCAGCGCCGTACACACCGGTGTGGCGGATGCCGCCAGCGTCGATATTGCCATGATGAAAGGCGTCAATTACCCGCAGGGCCCGCTGGCCTGGGCCGATGCCGCCGGGCCGGGAGTTATCCTCACCGTGCTCGATAACCTGGCGGCCTGTTACGGTGATGGGCGCTACCGGGCTTCACCCTGGCTGCGCCGCCGGGCGGCCGCCGGAAAACCCCTTCTGGACGACTAACGGAGGACAGTTCATGAGTGAAACAGTTCCCCAACAGGATACCGCCGAAGCCGTCGGCCGCGTCATCGAGGAAGGCGATCTGCTGGCCAAAACCCTGGGCATCGAATTACAGGAAATCCGTCCCGGTTATGCCCGGGCCACCATGACGGTGCGCGATGACATGTCGAACGCCGCCGACATCGGCCACGGCGGGGCCACCTTTACCCTGGCCGACACGGTCTTCGCCTACGCCTGCAATTCCCACGACCGGATGGCCTTGGCCACCAATTGTTCGATCACCTTTACCGGCGCCGTCGAGATCGGCGATGTGCTCTCCGCCGAGGGCCGCGAGGTCAGCCTTCACGGCCGCAACGGCGTTTACGACATCACCGTGCGCAACCAGCAGGGCGACACCGTAGCCCTTTTCCGCGGCCAGTCCCGGCAGGTTTCGGGCAGCATCACCAACCAGCAAAAAGAAAAGGACGCGCCAGCATGAGCGAAGCCTTCATCTGCGCCGCACTGCGTACCCCCATCGGGCGCTACGGCGGGGCCCTCGCCAAAGTCCGCGCCGACGACCTCGGGGCCATCCCCATCAAGGCCCTGATGGAGCGCCATACCGGCGTCGGCTGGGATCAAGTGGATGACGTCATCTACGGCTGCGCCAACCAAGCCGGCGAGGACAACCGCAACGTCGCCCGCATGGCGGGGCTTTTATCCGGGCTTCCGGAAAGCGTGCCGGGGGCCACCATCAACCGGCTCTGCGGGTCGGGCCTGGACGCTGTCGGCACGGCGGCCCGCGCCATCAAGTCCGGCGAAAACCACTTGGTCATTGCCGGCGGCGTCGAGAGCATGTCCCGCGCCCCTTTCGTCATGGGCAAGGCGGAGGCTGCTTTTTCCCGCAGCGCCGAGGTTCATGACACGACCATCGGCTGGCGCTTTGTGAATAAGATCATGAAGGCCCAGTACGGCGTCGACTCCATGCCGGAAACCGCCGAGAACGTGGCCGAGGATTTCAACATCTCGCGGCAAGACCAGGACCTGTTCGCCTATCGCAGCCAGCAGAAGGCAGGCGCGGCGCAAAGTTCCGGCGCCTTTGAGGGTGAACTCGTGCCGGTGACCATTCCCCAACGCAAAGGCGACGATGTGGTGGTCGAGGCCGACGAACACCCGCGCCCGGAGACCCAACTGGAAAAACTGGCATCCCTGCCGACCCCCTTCCGCGACGGCGGCTCGGTAACGGCGGGCAATGCCTCGGGCGTCAACGACGGGGCTTGCGCCCTGATCATCGCCTCTGAACAGGCCGCCACGGCCCACGGCCTGACGCCGATGGCCCGAATACTCGGCATGGCGACGGCCGGCGTTGCGCCGCGCATCATGGGCATGGGCCCGGCCCCGGCCACCAAAAAACTGATGGCGCGCCTCGGCATGTCCCTCGATCAGTTGGACCTCATCGAACTTAACGAAGCCTTCGCCGCCCAGGGCCTCGCCGTGCTCAGGGATTTAGGCGTCGCCGACGACGACCCGCGGGTCAATCCGCTGGGCGGGGCCATTGCGCTCGGTCATCCCCTGGGCATGAGCGGGGCGCGGCTGATCACCACGGCGGCACACCAGCTTCAACGCAGCGGCGGCAAATTCGCCCTGGCCACCATGTGCATCGGCGTCGGCCAGGGCATCGCGGCGGTTATCGAACGGGTGTGAGCATTCAATTTATTTACAGTTTTAAATTGTTCTTTCTACAAATTCCCCCAAATAAAGCCCTTTCTACTTTCGGTTCCTGCACAGGTGGTGTTAAAGTGCCACCCGTGGGGAATACACGGTTTATCAGCGCAACTAAATAGAGTGACGGAAGCTCAATACGGACACCAGGATCGCCTGTTCAATCCGGTGCGCTTCTGGTGGCCCGTCTGTAGGTATTCTTTTTCGCACGGGCTCTTTTACTGGATTATTCTTGGAGACGAAGATGGCTGGATTGTATTCAAACATCCTTGGAACCATCGGCAATACGCCGGTGGTCCGGATCAACAAGCTGGCGCCGGAAGGCGTCGATCTTTACGTCAAAATTGAAGCCTTCAACCCCATGGGATCGGTCAAGGACCGGCTGGCCCTGGGCGTCATCGAAGCCGCCGAACGGGACGGTTCCCTGAAGCCGGGTCAAACCGTCGTCGAGGCAACCAGCGGCAATACGGGCATCGGCCTGGCCATGGTCTGCGCCCAGAAGGGCTACCCCCTGGTCGTTACCATGGCGGAAAGTTTCAGCGTCGAGCGGCGCAAACTGATGCGCTTCTTGGGCGCCAAGGTGATCCTCACCCCGGCCTCGGAGAAAGGCACCGGCATGCTGGCCAAGGCCGTCGAACTGGCCGACAAACACGGCTGGTTCCTGACCCGCCAGTTCGAAAACGAGGCCAACCCGGATTTCCATTCGGCGACCACGGCCCCGGAAATCCTCGCCGACTTCGAAGACCGGGGGCTCGATTACTGGGTCACCGGCTTCGGCACCGGCGGCACCCTGAAAGGCGTCGCCCGGGTGCTCAAGGAAAAGTTGCCCGATATCAAGGTCATCGTCTGTGAACCGGACAACTCCCCCCTGTTGGGCAGCGGCGTCATCCAGGAGTTTGCCGACGACGGTTCCCCAGCGCAGAGCCACCCCTTTTTCCGGCCCCACCTGATGCAGGGCTGGACGCCGGATTTCATCCCCAAACTGGCGAGCGACGTGGTCGATGCGGAATTAATCGACGACGTCATGCCGATCAAGGGCTCAGACGCCCTGCAACTGACCAAGGATCTGGCCCAGAAAGAGGGGATTTTCGTCGGCATCTCCGCCGGGGCCACCCTGGCCGGGGCCATCGAGGTTGCCAAAAAAGCGCCTGAGGGCTCGTCCGTGCTGTGCATGCTGCCGGACACCGGCGAGCGCTACCTGAGCACGCCCCTGTTCGAGGACATCCCGGTCGACATGACCGACGAGGAAATCAACATTTCCGCCTCCACGCCCCGCTTCCGCTTCGACGCATCAGCGCCGCCACCGCCGCCGGCCAAGGAGCAACCCGCCGCCGATGCCGCCGCCCCGGCCCATGCCGTCGACTTTGTGGAAAAGACTATCAGCGACCCCAAACAACCGGTGATCCTGTTTGCTCTCGAATGGTGCGAATTCTGCTGGTCGGTGCGCAAGATGTTTGCCGAGTTCAACATCCCCTACCGGTCCGTCGACCTGGATTCCGTTGATTACCAGAAGGATAATTTAGGCGGCGATATCCGAGTGGCGCTGAAGGAAAAACTGTCCTCGCCGACCATTCCGCAGATTTTCGTCGGTGGCGAATACATCGGCGGCTGCACGGAAACCTTCGACGCCTTCAACGACGGCCGCCTGCAGGACCTGTTGGATAAAAACGCCGTCGCCTTTAAAGCCAGCGAAGGGGTAAACGCCTATTCCTTCCTGCCGACCTGGCTGCATCCCCGATAAACGCCGGGGTAAGATTAAGAGAAAGGGGCGGCCCCGGTGAGGACCGCCCCCTCTTTAACTGATTAACGGTACCGGTTAAGACAACTTCGTCTTGAAGAAAGCGACAGTCCGCGACCAGGCCAGTTCGGCGGCCGCCTTGTCGTAGCGGGGCGTCGTATCGTTGTGGAAGCCGTGGTTGACGCCGGGGTACATGTGCGCCGTGAAATCCTTGCCAAGGGATTTCAAGGCCTTTTCATAGTCCGGCCAGCCCTTGTTGACGCGCTTATCCAGCCCGGCGTAATGCAGCAGCAACGGCGCCTTGATCTTGGCAACATCATCTCCCTTCGGCTGGCGGCCGTAGAACGGCACCGACGCCGCCAAGTCCGGCAGGCGCACGGCCATGGCGTTGCAGACGCCGCCACCGTAACAGAAACCGACGGCGCCGATCTTGCCGTTAGAGGAGGCGTCGGCCTTGAGGTGCTGATAGGCGGCGATAAAATCTTCCCTCAGCTTCCCCTTATCGAGTTTTTTCTGCATCACCTTGCCGTCGGCATCATTACCGGGATAGCCGCCCAACGGCGTCAACCCGTCCGGGGCCAGGGCCGTAAAGCCGGCCACGGCGACGCGCCGCGCCACGTCTTCGATATAGGGATTGAGGCCGCGGTTTTCGTGAATGACGACAACGCCGCCGCGCTTGCCGCCACCGGCGGGACGCACCAGATAACCGCGGATGTCACCATGCCCCTGGGGCGACTTATAGGTGATCTTTTCGCCTTTGATGCGGGGGTCCATTTCCTCGACCTGTTTGGCCAGGGCGTAATCCGGCGACAGGGTTTCCAGCAGCATGGCCGCTGTCACGCCGGCAACGGCAAATTTTCCCGCCCGCTCGAGAAATTCGCGGCGTTCAATAAGCCCATGGGCGTAATGGTCGTAAAGGTCCAACAGTTCCTGGTCGAAATCGTGCGCCTGCTTGCGGCTCATGGTGTCTCCTCCCTTTCGGATCGAATAACCGTCAATGGACGGTCCCGATTACCCAGGCAGATGGTAGGCACACCGGTTTCCTGATGTTAAGTCACGTTTTCTTGAGGACTGGCCCAAGCTTCTTGAAGAGCGTTTATGCCGAATGAGTGGAAGCCAAGCTGCGCAAGCAAATCCTAATTTCTCTTATATCCGATGCAAATGCGTCGTCGCGGACCGGAGCGAAGCGACTAGCGCCGTTGAGGCGCGCAGCCTGTCCGGCGCTTAAGGACAATGAAATTAAGCCCTCTCGGGATTTTCCCTTAAATTATTACGCAAATGCGTCGTCGCGGGCGAAACCGCCCGCTCGGGATTTTCCCTGAAATTACTACGCAAATGCGTCGTCGCGGACGAAACCGTCCGCTCGGGATTTTCCCTGAAATTACTACGCAAATGCGTCGTCGCGGGCGAAACCGCCCGCTCGGGATTTGCTTAACACATCTTCTTCAGTTCGAACTCCAGGATACCTTCGGCGCCGGCGGCTTTCAGTTTGGGGATCAGGGTGCGGACCTCGGTGCGGTCAACGACCGTTTCCACCGCCTGCCAGTCGCCGTCATGAAGCGGGCTGACGGTCGGCGCGTGCAGGCTGGGCAGCAGGCCGGTGACTTCTTCCAGGCTCTTGCCCGGCACGTTCATTTTCAACAAGACCTTGTTGCGCGCCGCCAGCGCACTGGTCAGCATGAGGGCGATCTGGTCGATTTTCTGTTTCTTCCAGGGGTCTTTAAGAGCCTCTTTGTTGGCGATCAGCACGGTGTTGGTATAGAGAAGGTCGGCGATGATCTCCAGCCCATGGGCCTTGATGGTGGAGCCGGTTTCGGTGATCTCGACGGCGGCGTCGGCCATGCCGTCAATGACCTTGGCCTCGGTGGCGCCCCAGGAAAACTCAACCTTGGCCTTGACGCCGTTTTCTTCCAGGTAGCGTTTGGTGAACCCGACCAGTTCGGTGGCGATTGTTTTACCTTCCAGGTCCTGCACCGTCTTGATGCCGGCTTTGGGATCGACAACCAGCACCCAGCGGGCTTTCTGGTTGGAGGCCTTGGAATAAATCAGGTCGCAGACAACCTCTACATCGGCGCCGGTTTCCTGCACCCAGTCGATGCCGGTGAGGCCCGCGTCCAGCGTCCCCTCGGCGACATAGGTCCCCATTTCCTGGGAGCGCACCAGGGCACACGATATTTCGTCGTCGTCGATCGTCGGGAAATAATTTCGCGACCGCGACGTGATGGTCCAACCGGCCTGGGCAAACAGGTCGTTGGTGGCTTTTTCCAGGCTGCCCTTGGGGACGCCCAGCTTTAGTTCGCTCATTTTTTAATACCCTCAATCGCTTTTTCCGGAGTTTGACCCCAGCCGGTAGCGCCAAAAATTCCTCGCATATCCAAGCGGACAAGAAAAAGGGGGATGCGGCAGGCATCCCCCTTTCAGGTCCGCGGTGCGGAATTTAACCGATCACTTGGCCAGTGTCCAATCGCCGTTG